>NZ_JBZAYE010000089.1:0-18003 GCF_058244205.1 Variovorax sp. 20P10.2.4 | reverse complement strand
ACGTGACGGACGTGCAGGCCCGGCCCGCGACGCGCGGCGAGTAAGCAGCTGCAACACGGCTGCAGTTTTTTTCAGATCACGAAAGGCCGGCTTCGAGTCGGCCTTTTCTTTTGTGGAGGCCCTCAGGCGTACAGCGCCTCGATCTCCCCCGCATAGGTCTTGTAGATGCTCGAGCGCCGCACCTTCATGGTGGCGGTGACCTCGCCATCGTCGTGGTCGAGTTCCTTCGTCAGCAGGTGGAAGCGCCGCACCTGCGCCACCTGTGCGAGGCGCGCATTGCCGCGCTGCAGTTCGGCATCGATCAGCTCGCGCACGCGCGGCAGCTCGACCAGCGAACGGAAGTGGGTGAAGGCCAGGCGCTGCGCCTCGGCCCATTTGCCCACGGTCTCGTAGTCGATCTGCACCAGTGCCGAGACGAACTTGCGCCCCTCGGCGATCACGATGCATTCCTTGACGTAGGGGCTGGCCTTCATCGTGTTCTCGATCTCCGAAGGCGTGAGGTTCTTGCCGCCCGCGGTGATCATGATGTCCTTGAGCCGGTCGACGATGCGCAGCTGGCCGCCTTCCTCGGCCACCACGTCGCCGGTGTGCAGCCAGCCGTCGCGGATCGATGCGGCCGTGGCCTCGGGGTTCTTGTAGTAGCCGCGAAACACCATCTCGCCGCGGATCTGCAGCTCGCCCTGGTTGCCCACGCGGTGCTCCACGCCCTCGGTGGCCGGCCCCACGGTGCCCACCTTCACCTGGTCGAGCCGGTGGCCGCTGACCATGCCGGTCGATTCGGTGAGGCCGTAGACCTCGACCAGCGGCACGCCCAGCGTGCGGAAGAAGCGCACCACGTCGGGCGGGATCGGCGCGGCGCCGGTCAGCGCCACGCGCGCGTTGCGCAGGCCGATGAAGTTCTGCAGCGCGCGCAGCACGCTCCAGTAGGCCAGGCCGAAGCGCAGCCGCTCGCCCGGGGTCCACTGGGCGCGCGGCTTCTCGGCCAGCGGCGCGCAGGTGGCCAGCGCGCGGCGGTAGAGCGCCTGGCGCAGCCGGCCGGTGTCCTGCATCTTGATGCTGATGGAGGCGTGCAGCTTCTCCCAGATGCGCGGCACGCCGAGGAACATGGTGGGCGCGACCTCGCGCAGGTCCTCCTGCACGGTGCGTATCGATTCGCCGAAGTTGACCTGCGAACCCAGGTACAGCGGCACGAAGCTGGTCAGCATCTGCTCGGCCACGTGGCACAGCGGCAGGTACGAGAGGTGGGTGGTGCGCGCGTCGAGCTGCAAGCGCTCGACGATGCCCGGCACCACGCCGCGGATGTTGCGCCACGAGATCATGGCGCCCTTGGGCGCGCCGGTGGAGCCCGAGGTGTAGATCATGAGCCCGATGTCGTCGAGCGACTGCGTGGCCAGCGCGGCGTCGACGCGCGCATCGCCCTCGCGCGCCTGCAGCGCGGCACCGGCGGCCTCGAGCTCGGCGAAGCTCAGGAGGCGTTCGCGCGCTTCGGGCCCGTAGCTCGCGAGGCCCTTGGTCTCGATCACGACGATGCGGCGCAGCCGCGGCAGCGCGTCGATGGCCTCGAGCACCTTGTCGGCCTGTTCCTGGTCCTCGCAGACCACGATCTCGATGTCGGCATGGCCGACCACGTAGGCCACCTCGTTGGTCGGGCTGGTGGGATAGACGCCCACGGCCACGGCGCCGATCAGGCCCGCGCCCATCTGCGCCAGCACCCATTCGACGCGGTTCTCGGAGATCACGCCCACATGGCCGCCACGCGCCAGGCCCAGCGCCGCGAAACCCAGGCCGACGTGGACCGCGCGCCGGTGGTAGTCGGCCCAGCTCAGCGGATGCCAGATGCCGAAGTCCTTCTGGCGGATCGCGATGCGCGCACCCTGCGCGCGCGCCTGCTCGCGCAGCATCTGCGGCAGGCTTCGTTCGGGGAGGGGATGCGTCATGACAACCAGCGCTTGCGCCGCTTGTAGTGCTTCAACTCGCGAAAGCTCCTGGATTCGCCGGCACCGCCGACGCCCAGGTAGAACTCGCGCACGTCGGGGTCGGCCGCGAGCCGCTCGGCGCTGCCGTCGATCACGATCTTTCCGTTCTCCATGATGTAGCCGCTGTCGGCCACGGCCAGCGCGAGGCTGGCGTTCTGCTCCACCAGCAGCATCGACACGCCGCGCTCGGCGTTGATGCGCGCGATGATCCCGAAGATCTCCTCCACCAGCTTGGGCGAGAGCCCGAGCGAGGGCTCGTCGAGCAGGATCAGCTGGGGCTCGGCCACCAGCGCGCGGCCGATCGCGAGCATCTGCTGCTCGCCGCCCGAGAGGTAGCCCGCGAGGCCGCGACGCCGCTCATGCAGCCGCGGGAAGTAGGCATAGACGGCGTCGAAGTCGCGTGCCTGCGCGCCGCGGCCGGCGCGCGCGTAGGTGGCGGCCACGAGGTTCTCCTCGACCGTCAGGTCCTCGAACACGCGCCGTCCCTCCATCACGTGCGCGAGGCCGCGCCGCACCAGCTGCTGCGGCGCGAGCCGCTCGGTGGGCTGGCCGTCGAAGGCGATGCGCCCGGCCTCGAGCTCTCCGTCCTCGAGCGGCAGCAGGCCCGAGATGGCTTTCAGCGTGGTCGACTTGCCGGCGCCGTTGCTGCCCAGCAGCGCCACGATCTGTCCGCGCGGCACGGCCAGCGACAGGCCGCGCAGCACCTGCACGACCTTGTTGTAGACCACCTCGATGTTGTTGACCTCGAGGATGGGGCTGCCGCCGCCGGTGTTCATCGCCGCCGCCCGCTCACTTGTCGAGCGAGATCCAGTCGGATGCCGCGACCATCTTCTGCGCCTTCATGTCGGCGCGGTAGACGCGGCCCACCGGAATGGAGTTGCCCTTGATGGTGATCGGCACGCCGATCAGGCCGCCGGTGTCGAAGTCCTTGATGCTGTTGAGCGCGGCCTTGAGGTTCTTGCCGTCCAGCGGCTTGCCGGCATCGAGGGTGCGCTTGGCGGCCTCGGTGAACAGCATGGCGGTGAGGAAGCCCTGGGTGTAGGCGGTGCTCTGGTACTCGGGGCGCAAGGCTCGGATCTTCTCGAGCATGGGCGCCTTGGCCGAGGTGTCGTAGTAGTAGCGGTAGGGCATGACGCCCATGAAGCCGTCGCCGGCCTCGCCCATCTTCATGACGGTGGAGCTGTCCATGGTCCAGAAGGTGCCCATCCACTTGGTGGTCATGCCCATCTGCTTGCCCTGCTGCACGAACTCGGGAATGGGCGCGAGCACGTAGCCGTGGAAGATGGTGTAGTCGGGCGCGGCGCGGCGCAGCTTGATGACCTCGGTCGAGACGTCGACGCTGCCGGCGGGCGTCATGATCTTGACGGGCACGGTGAGGCCGAGCTTCTTGGCGGCGGCCTCGCTCGACTCGATGGGGTCGCGGCCGAACTCGGAATCGGAATAGACGAAGGCCACCTTCGCGCCGGGCTTCTCCTTGGCGATGTGGCGCAGCAGGATGCCGATCATCTCGGTGTAGTCGGGGCCGACCAGGAACTGGTTCGGGTACTTGGCCGGGTCGTTGAGCTCGGTGGCGAACGAGGCGCCGGCCATGAGGATCTGGCCGCTGCGGTCGAGCTCGGGGTTGATGGTCTTCGAGAAGCCGGTCGAATCGCCGTAGTACAGATTGACCTTGTTCTGGCTGGTGATCTTCTTGTAGGTGGCGACCGAGACGTCGACCTTGTAGCCGGTGTCCTCGGGCACGTAGCGCAGCTTGCGGCCCTTGATGCCGCCGGCGTCGTTGACGATCTTCACGTAGTCGGCGATGCCGGCGTTGATGCCGATGCCGGCGAAGGCGAACACGCCGGTCATCGGGATCGAGCCGCCGATGACGATGTCCTCGCCCGACTGGGCATACACGCTGAGCGGCGCTGCGAGCGCGGCGCCGGCGGCCACGATGAGTTCGCGGCGGCGCAGGACGGGGGTCTTCTTGTCGGATGCCATGCTTCGTCTCCTTGTCAGTTCTTGAAAGGCCACAGATGAAAGAAACGGCGGATGCGCCGCCACACTTCGGCGAGCCCGTGCGGCTCGAACACCAGGAAGCCGACGATCAGCAGGCCGAAGACGACCGTGCGCACCGGCGACAGGAAGACGGTCATCTCGTGGCCGCCCGGCAGCAGGTCGAACACCAGCTTGAGCAGCTCGGGCACCATGGTCATGAACACCGCGCCGAGGATGCCGCCGAGGATCGAGCCCATGCCGCCGACGATGATGGCGGCGAGGAAGAAGATCGACATCAGCAGCGGAAAGCTCTCGGGCGTGACGACGCGGAAGAAGTAGGCCCAGAGGCCGCCGGCCACGCCGGCATAGAACGACGAGAGGCCGAACGAGAGCAGCTTGTAGCGCAGCAGCGGAATGCCCAGCACTTCGGCCGAGATGTCGCGATCGCGGATGGCGATGAAGGCGCGGCCGACGCGGGTGCGAAACAGGTTGGCCGCACCCAGCAGCATCAGCACGGTGATCGGCAGGATCAGCCAGTACAAACGGAACGAGGTGTCGAGTGCGATGCCGAAGAGCTGCGCGGGCGGCAGCGACAGTCCGGTGGTGCCGCCGGTGAGCTTGAGGTTGGCGAACAGGAAGTGGGTGATGAACGAGGCCGCGATGGTGGCGATGGCGAGGTACAAGCCCTTGACCCGCAGCGAGGGAATGCCGACGACGAGCCCGCCCACCATGGCCACGACGCCGCCCGCGAAGAGGTTGAACAGGAAGGGCGTGCCGTATCGAATCTGCAGGATGGCGACGGTGTAGGCACCGAGGCCCATGAACGCGGCCTGGCCCATGCTCACGAGGCCGGTGTAGCCGGTGAGGATGTTGAGGCCGGTGGCGCTCGCGACGTTGATGGCGACGAGGCAGGCGAGGTAGAGCCAGTAGTCGCTGGCCATGAAGGGGAACAGCACGAGCAGGGCCGCGCCGACCCACAGCCAGGTCTTCTGGGTGCGGGAGTCGAACAGCGCGGCGTCTGCGATGTAGCTTTGCTTGAGGGTGCCTATGCGCATCTGCGTGCCTGCCTTGAAGAGGTGCGAGGATGGGCCGGGGCGCGTGCACAGGACAGCGGGTACTTCCCTCCGCGAATGTCCCCCGCCTTCGGCTCCTCCTTTATTTCGCTGCGGGAAGCACCCACTGCCCTGTGCACGAGGAGCGCAGTCGTTGTGCGGCCGGATCCACGGTCGTGTCCAGGCGCGCGCCGGTGGGGTACTCCCCGCAGCGAAATCAAGGAGGAGGCCGACGGCCGGGGGACATTCGCGGAGGGGAGTACCCCGCCGGCGCGAGCCCGCCCCGTACGTATCGAGAAAGGGAAGATCATCATCAGAGCCTCTCGATCTCATGCGTACCGAACAACCCGTAAGGCCGGATCATCAGCACGATCACCAGCACCACGAAGGTCGCGAGCAGCTTGTATTCGCCGCCGAGATAGGACCCGGCCAGCGCCTCCACCAGCCCGATGAAGAGACCGCCCACCAGCGCGCCGAGCACGCTGTCCAGACCGCCCACGATCACCACCACCAGCACCGAGAGACCGAAGATCCCCATCGACGAGGAGATGCCGCCGATCGCGCCGACCACGATGCCCGCGACCGCCGCGATCATGGCCGAGGCCACCCAGGCCAGCGAGAACACGCGCGGCACGTTGATGCCCATCATGTAGGCCGCGCCCTGGTCCGACGCCGTGGCACGCAAGGCCACGCCGCCGCGCCAGAAGCGGAACAGCAGCAGCACCAGCACGATCAGCACCAGCGCCGCGAGCGCGCCGTAGGCCACCTTGGGCGCCAGGAAGGCTTCGCCCACCATCACCGGCGCGCTCGGCATGAACTCGGGCAGCCGGCGCTGGTCGGCGGTCCAGACGATCTCGACCAGGCCCACCAGCACCGAGGCCAAGCCCACCGTCACCATGAAGGCCGAGATCGGCGGCTCGCCCAGCAGCGGACGGATCATCGTGCGCTCGATCACCGCGCCCAGCAGCCCCGTGCCCAGCACCGAGCCCAGCACCGCGAGCCAGATCGGCAGCGAGAAGGTCGCGGCGAAGGCGAAGAACAGGTAGGCGCCGATCATCAGCATCTCGCCGATCGCGATGTTGACCACCCGCGTGGCCTTGTAGACCAGCACGAAGGCCAGGGCAGCGAGCGCATAGAGCCCGCCGCCGGCCAGGCCGGTCAGCGCGATCTCGAACAGGTAGGCCCAATCCATCACGCCACCGTCGTTGCCGTTGCCGCGGTGGCCGCCGCCTGGCCGCGCAGCCTGCGCCGCAGCTCGCCCACGTCGCCCGCGCCCAGGTAGGCGCGCACCACCTCGGGATCGGCCTGCACCTGCGCCGGCGTGCCCTGCGCGATCACCTGGCCGAAGTTGAGCACCACCACGTGGTCCGACAGGTCCATCACCATCCCCATGTCGTGCTCCACCATCAGCACCGTGATGCCCCATTCGCGCCGCACGTCGAGGATGAAGCGCGCCATGTCCTCGGTCTCCTCGCGGTTCATGCCGGCCACCGGCTCGTCGAGCATCAGCACCTTGGGGCGCATCGCGAGCGCGCGCGCCATCTCCACGCGCTTCTGCAGGCCGTAGGGCAGGGCGGCCACGCTGGCATGGCGGATGTGGTCGATCTCGAGGAAGTCGATGATCCGCTCCTCGATGTCGCGGCGCAGCTCGGCCTCCTCGCGGCGCGCGCGGCCCAGGTAGAACAGCGCGTCGAACACATTGGCCTTCAGGTGCACGTGGCGGCCGAGCTTGATGTTGTCGAGCACCGTCATGCCGCGGAACAGCGCGATGTTCTGGAAGCTGCGCGCCAGCCCGAGCGCGGCGCGCTTCGGTGCCGGCAACCGCGTGATGTCCGCGCCCTCGAAGACCACGCGGCCGGCGGTCGGCCGGTAGAAGCCCGAGACCGTGTTGAACAGCGAGGTCTTGCCCGCGCCGTTGGGGCCGATCACCGCGGTGATCGAGCCGGGTTGCACGTCGAAGCCGACGCCGCTGAGCGCCTTCACGCCGCCGAAGGCCAGCGTGAGCGCCTCCACGCGCAGCACGGGCGCGGCGGCGCTACCGTCGGCGGGCGAGGTGGCGCGCGGGCGCTCGGTGTCGGCGTGCATGGCGTCGAGTCGTGTCCTGTGTCCGGGCTTCTGAACGAGAAGAGAAAGAGCAGGTGAGCGATGCGCCGCCGCCTCAGGGTTCCTCCGGCATCCGCATCGCGGGCTACTTGCCCGTAGAATTTCTACTCCTCGGTAACGTCCGCGATCTTCCAGACGCGACTTCGCCGCGGCATCAGGACTTACCCCTGCGCGCGAACCCGGATCGCCCCATGACCCTCACCAAGCGCCGTGCCTCCGCCGCCAAGGCCTCTGCCACCGAGGCCGCCGACGAATCGCCCTGGGTGCCCTCGGCCCAGCGCGCGATGCAGCGCGAACTCAAGCGCCAGGCCGTGCTGCAGACGGCGGCGCAGCTGTTCAACGAGCGCGGCTTCCACGCCACCTCGCTCGACGACATCGCCGAGCGGCTGCACGTGACCAAGCCCACGCTCTACTACTACGTGAAGAGCAAGGACGACATCCTGCTCGAGTGCGTGCGCGCCGCGCTGGGCATGATGCAGGAGGGCATCGACGAGGTGCGCCGCAACGGCGGCCGCGCGCTCGACCAGCTCATGGCCTGCATGCGCAGCTACTCGGCCATCGTCTGCGAGGAGTTCGGCAAGTGCGTGATCCGCATCGGCGAGGACCCGCTGCCCGAGCCGCTCAAGAAGGAGCTGCGCCGCCTCAAGGCCGGCATCGACCACGAGTTCCGCCGCCTGATCGACGAGGGCATCGCCGAGGGCTCGATCGCGCCCTGCGACCCGAAGATGGCCGCCTTCATGCTGGCCGGCGCGCTGAGCTGGATCGGCCGCTGGTACCGGCGCGACGGCGACCTCACGCCCGAGCAGATCGCCGACCAGGCGATCGTGCTGCTGCTCAACGGGGTGCTGCAGCAGGTGCCCGTGGCACCGGCGCGGCGCAAGCCGCGCGCGACCGCCGCCTGAACTTCCCATGCCATGGAGCAGACAACGATGAACGACACCACCACCCCCGACACCCCGCTCGAGTTCGGCCGCGAAGGCGCGGTCGCCACGCTGCGCTTCAACCGCCCGGCGGCGCTCAACGCCATCGACGTGCCGATGGCGCAGGCCTTCCTCGCGGCGGTGCGCGCCATCGCGGCCGACCGTTCGGTGCGCGCGGTGCTCCTGAGTGGCGCGGGCAAGGGTTTCATGGCCGGCGGCGACCTCGCGCTGCTGAGCGCCGATCCGCAGGGCGGCGCGGCCGCGCTGATCGGCCCGCTGCACGAGGCGCTGGAAGTGCTCGCCACCATCGACGCCCCGGTGGTCGCGCAGGTGCACGGCGTGGCGGCCGGCGCGGGCCTGAGCCTGATGCTGCAGGCCGACTTCGTGCTCGCGGCCGAGGGCACGCGCTTCAACCTGGCCTACGTCAACATCGGCGCGAGCTGCGACGTCGGTGCCTCGTGGGCGCTGCCGCGCTGGGTCGGGCTGCGCCGCGCGCTCGAGATCGCGATGCTCGGCGACATGCTCGAAGCGGCCGAGGCCGAGCGCATCGGCCTCATCAACCGCGTGCTGCCGGCCGATGCGCTGGCCGGCGAGGCGATGGCGCTGGCGCAGCGCCTGGCCCATGGGCCGACGGTGGCGCTGGGCCAGTTGCGACGGCTGATGCGCGGCAGCTTCGAGCGCGAGTTGCCGGCGCAGCTCGCCGCCGAGTCGGCGGCCTTCCAGGTCTGCGCCGCGAGCCAGGATTTCCGCAGCGGCGTCGACGCCTTCTTCGCGAAGAAGCCGGCGCGTTTCGAAGGCCGCTGATCCCTTTTTCCCCTTTTCTTGTTCATTTCATCCAGGAGCAGTTCATGACCTCACGCGAGATCTTCGTCGTCGGCAGCGCCCGCACGGCCATCGGTACCTTCGGCGGTTCGCTGAAGGACGTACCCAACACCCAGCTGGCCACCACCGCGGTCAAGGCCGCGATCGAGCGCAGCGGCGTCGCGCCCGCGGCCATCGGCCACGTGGTGATGGGCAACGTGATCCCCACCGACACCAAGGACGCCTACCTCAGCCGCGTCGCCGCCATCGATGCCGGTTGCCCGATCGAGACGCCGGCCTTCAACGTCAACCGCCTCTGCGGCTCGGGCCTGCAGGCCATCGTCTCGGCGGCGCAGGCGATCGCGCTCGGCGACTGCGACATCGCGATCGGCGGCGGCTCCGAATCGATGAGCCGCGGCCCGTACTTCGACACCGCCGCGCGCTACGGCGCGCGCATGGGCGACGTGCAGCTGGTCGACTACATGCTCGGCATCCTCCACGACCCGTGGGAGAAGATCCACATGGGCATCACGGCCGAGAACGTCGCCGCGCGCTACGGCATCACGCGCGAGCAGCAGGACGCGCTGGCCGTGGCCAGCCAGCAGCGTGCCGCGGCCGCCATCGCCGCGGGCCGCTTCAAGGAGCAGATCGTTGCGGTCGAGGTCAAGACGCGCAAGGGCGTGGTGCTGTTCGACACCGACGAGCACGTGCGCGCCGACACCACGCTGGAGACGCTCGCCAAGATGAAGCCGGCCTTCAAGAAGGATGGCCTGGTCACGGCCGGCAATGCCTCGGGCATCAACGACGGCGCCGCCGCGCTGGTGCTGGCCGAGGGCGCGCGCGCGAAGGCCGAGGGCCTGAAGCCGCTGGCGCGGCTCGTGGGCTATGCGCACGCGGGCGTGGAGCCGGCCTACATGGGCATCGGCCCGGTGCCGGCCACGCGCAAGGTGCTCGAGCGCACCGGCCTCAAGGTCAGCGACTTCGACGTGATCGAGTCGAACGAGGCCTTCGCGGCCCAGGCCTGCGCGGTGATCCAGGAACTGGGCTTCGACCCGGCCAAGGTCAATCCCAACGGCTCGGGCATCTCGTTGGGCCATCCGGTGGGCGCCACGGGCGCGATCATCGCGGTGAAGGCGATCGCCGAGCTGCACCGCGTGCAGGGCCGCTATGCGCTGGTCACGATGTGCATCGGCGGCGGGCAGGGCATCGCCGCGGTGTTCGAGCGCGTCTGATCGCGGGGCGAGGAACAGAAGCCGGAGTGTGGCGGCATCCTCCACAAGGAGGAGGACCCGACGCCATGCCCCCGCTAATCTTCTGCCTGCCCGGAGAGGAGGAGCGAGTGATTCGAGGAGAGGACTCCGGGTGTGTGCAGCGCGTCGGGCGGGGTGGTCTGCCCGACGCGACATGCCTTCTTCCAGACCGCTCTCCCCGGCTTCCCGCTTCGCCGCACCGCGCACAATGCAGCCCGTGCAGCACCGTCCCCCCATCCTCGTCGACGAATCCGAGATCGATTTCAGCGCGATCCGTGCCCAGGGCGCGGGCGGGCAGAACGTCAACAAGGTCTCGAGCGCGGTCCACCTGCGCTACGACATCCGCGCGAGTTCGCTGCCCGAGGACCTGAAGGAGCGGCTGCTCGCGCTGCGCGACAGCCGCATCACGCAGGAAGGCGTGCTGGTGCTCAAGGCCCAGCAGCACCGCAGCCAGGAGATGAACCGCGCCGATGCGATTGCGCGCCTGCAGGCCGTGGTCGACAGCGTGGCGACGGTGCCGCGCGCGCGGCGCGCCACCAAGCCGACCTACGGTTCGAAGCAGCGCCGGCTCGAAGGCAAGAGCCAGCGCTCGCAGGTCAAGAGCCTGCGCGGACCGGTCCGGGGGGACTGACCGGCGCGGTGCCGCCGCGCAGCCGCCGGATCTGCAGGCTCAGGCCCACCGCATAGAGCACCAGCAGCACGCCGGTGATCGCCTTGAGTTCGGGCGCATCGGGGCTCGCCAGCAGTGGCGCGCCGAGCGGCAGCCGCGTCAGCGTCTCGGTGAAGGTCGGAATCCAGTGGAACATGAAGGTGGCCGAATAGGCCGCCAGCTCGGCATGGCGCGCGAAGCGCCCGAAGAGCCGGCCGCGCCCGGCCTGGAAGCCGATGGCCAGCGCCAGCAGGGTCACGATGCCCAGCACGTGCGGCCGGCCGAAGCCGCCATGCTGGAAGATGCCGAAGCCCGTGAGGCAGGTCAGCACCGTGGTCCAGACGTAGAGCCGGCCGAGGCCGGTGCGCCAGGAGATCTCCTTGTAACGGACCAGGGCCAGCGCCCCCGCCGCCAACGCCACCAGGCTGATCGCCGTATGGACGATCCCCAACGAAGTCAACCCCAGCCAGACCGTTGCCGCCATGTGCTGCTCCTCATGTTTCGTGGTGCGCGCGATTCTGTCGTTTTCGGCCGCTTTTGGGGAGGGGCGGTTAAGTCCCGCTTAAACCTGCGGTCACGCGGCGCTTGCACAATCCTGTCGATGAGTTTCTTGACGAAGCGTTTCGCTCCCGTGCGCGCCGCGGCTCTCTCGCTGGCGCTGGCCGCGGGGCTGCTGGCCGGATGCGGACCCGAGCGCGCGGCCCCGGCCAGCGCGGCGGCCGGCGTGGCGCCCGAGCTCAAGTGGGAGGAACTGATCCCCAAGAGCTGGGACCCGACCCAGCGCTACCGCAACATCAGCCTCGAATCGCTGCGCGACAACGACCCGCGCGCGATCCAGATGCTCGACGAGATGCGCGCGGTCTGGGACAACGCGCCGGTGAACGTGGCGCTCGACGGCGTCGACGGCCGCCTGACCGGCTTCGTGGTGCCGCTGGACGCCTCGCCCGACGGCATCCGCGAGTTCCTGCTGGTGCCGTACTTCGGCGCCTGCATCCACACGCCGCCGCCGCCGGCCAACCAGATCGTGCGCGTGATCGCCCACGAGACGGTGAAGGGCCTGCATGCGATGGACACGGTGCATGTGCGCGGCACCCTGCGCGCGGCGCGCTACGCCTCGGCCGACATGGGCGTGAGCGGCTACGAGATCCGCTCGGCGGCGGTCGAGCCCTTCGTTGCCAAGGCGCAATAGGCGCAAGCGAGCGGCGCGGCTCAGTCCGCGAGCCGCTCGGCCAGGAAATCCAGAAACGAGGTGATGCGCGCCGACAGCTGCGTGTTGCGGTAGTAGACCGCGTTGACCGGCTGGCGCACGTCGACCGTGTCCCTCGCCAGCACCTGCACCAGCGCGCCGCTCGCGCGGTCGGCCGCGGTCATGAAGTCCGACAGGCACACCATGCCCACGCCGGCCAGCGCGAGCTGGCGCAGGGTCTCGCCGCTCGAGGCCGCGAGGCTGGGCACGATCTGCCATTCGTCGCCGTGCGGGCCGCGCAGCGGCCAGCGGTTGAGCGACTCGGGCTGGGTGAAGCCCAGCAGCGTGTGCGTGGCGAGTTCCTCCACCTTGCGCGGCCGGCCATGCGCCTCGAGGTAGGCTGGGCTCGCGAGCACGCGCAGCCGGTGCGTGCCCAGCGGGCGCGCATGCAGTGTGGAGTCGCGCAGCGGACCGATGCGGATCGCGATGTCGGTGCGGCGCTCGAGCAGGTCGATCGGCAGGTCGTCGGTGTCGAGCTCGAGCTCGATCTGCGGATAGCGGCGGCGGAACTCGGCCACCAGCGGCACCACCGCATGCAGCATGTAGGGCGAGGCGGCATTCACGCGCAGCCGGCCCGCGGGCTGCTCGCGGCGCGAGGCCATCTGTTCCTCGGCCTCGTCGATGGCGTCGAGGATGCTGCGGGTGCGCTGCAGGAAGGCCGCGCCTTCCTCGGTCAGCTCGAGCCGCCGGGTGGTGCGGCGCAGCAGCGTGGTGGCCAGCTTCTGCTCGAGCCGGCTCAGCGCGCGGCTCACGCCCGAGACCGTCTGCGAGAGCTGCTCGGCCGCGGCCGTGATCGAGCCGGTGTCGACCACGGTGCGGAAGGCCAGCAGTTCCTCGATCGTGGTCTTCATGGGCGCTCGCTCAGTGCGCGGCCCGGGCCTCGGCCGGCACCGGCACCTCGATGCGCGGCACCAGCGCGGCCAGCGCCTCGCCGTCGGTGCGGTAGCTGAACAGCAGCGGCCCCGGCGCCAGCAGGCCGGCGCGCTCCAGCACCTGCATCGCGGGCAGCTTGAGGCCGCTCAGGTGCAGCCGCACGCCGCGCGATTCGAGCATGCGGCGGATCGAGCCGAACACCTCGGCGCCCGTGATGTCGATGCGGTTGATCGGCTGGGCGAACAGGCACACGTCGGTGAGGTCGGGCCGGTCGGCCAGTGCCACCGTGAGCGCGCGCTCGAGCGTGGAGGCCGAGGCGAAGTCGAGTTCGGCGTCCATGCGCAGCGCATGCAGGTGCGGCGCCAGCGGCGGCAGCTTCCACAGGTGGCGGTCGCGCAGGCTGCCGTCGGGATGCAGGCCGACCTCGATGATGCGCGGGTGCAGGTGGCGGTACATGTAGTTCGCCAGGCTCGCGAGCAGGCCGCCGAGCACGCCCCAGTAGATGCTGGGCGCGGTCGCGATGGTGAGCACGAAGGTGCCGATGGCGATGCCGGCCTCGAGCCGCGAGATGCGCCACAGGGCCGTGAAGCTCGAGGGCTTGACCAGCCCGAGGATGGCCGTCACCACCACCGAGGCCAGCACAGCCTGCGGCACGTGGTAGAGCAGCGGCATCAGCCACAGCAGCGCGCCGGCCACCACCACCACGCTGAACAGCGTGGCCCAGCCGGTCTGCGCGCCGGCGTAGAGCGTGATCGCCGAGCGCGAGAACGAGGAGCTGGTGGGAAAGGCGCCGGTGAAGCCCGAGGCCAGCTTGGCCAGGCCCTGGCCGATCAGGTCCTGGTTCTCGTTCCACAGCGTGCCGGCGCGCGCGTTGTCGACCTTGGCGCTGGAGGCGGTCTCGAGGAAGCTCACCAGCGTGATCATCAGCGCCGGCAGCACCAGCGCGCTGAAGGTGCTGGCCGGCAGCAGGCCGGGCCAGTAGAAGTCGGGCAGGCCCGAGGGCAGGCTGCCGACCACCGCGCCGCCGCGCAGCGCATAGCTGATGCCCCAGCTCAGCGCGGCCGCGCCGGCCACCAGCGCCATGGTGGTGGGAAAGCGCGGCACGAAGCGTTTGCCCAGCCACAGCACGGCGATGCCGCCGAGGCCGAAGGCGATGGCCGTGAGGTCGGGCAGCGGGCCGTCGCCGCGCAGCACCTGCGGGATGGTGCGCCCGGTGAAGCCCAGCAGCGCCGGCAATTGCGAGATCGCGATCAGCACCGCCGCGCCCTGCGTGAAGCCGATCAGCACCGGCGAGTTCACCAGCCGCAGCATCCAGCCGAAGCCGCCCGCGCCCAGCACGATCTGGATCGCGCCCGACATCAGCGTGAGCCACACCGCCATCGCCACCCATTCGGGGCTGCCGGCCACCGCCAGCGGCGCGAGCGAGGCGCCCACGAGCAGGCTGGTGAGCGCAGTCGGCCCGACCGACAGCCGTTGCGAGGAACTGAACATCACGGCGATCAGCGCCGGGAACAGCGCCGCGTAGACGCCGGTGACCAGTGGCATGCCCGCGAGCGCCGCATAGGCCACGCCCTGCGGGATCACCATCAGCGCGACCGTGATGCCGGCCATCGCCTCGCCGCGCAGCAGGGCGGCGGAGGGGCGCGGCCAGCCCAGACAGGGAACCCAGCGCGCCAGGCGCTGGCGCAGGGACGGGGAAGAAGCGGAGGTGGCGGGTGGCGGCGTCATGGAAAGCGGTCTGTCGCGCACGCGGGGCGTGGGCGGACGCGGCACGAGAACGAAGGGAAGAGGAAAAATGCCGCGACCGTGCGATGTTAGTGCGCCGCACGGTGCCGGCGCAGCACGGTTTACCCCGGCATCGCCGCTGCCGGGGCCCCGGGCCTCAGAGCAGCTTGGTCGCGTTCTTCAGCACGTAGTCGCAGCCCTTTTCCTTGACCTTCGAGGTCAGCAGCTTGAAGTTGAGCGTCTGGCCGTCGCCGCCCTTGAGCAGGCCCTTGGCGCCGTTCGCGAAGCCGGTCTGCTGCTGCTTCTGGCCGGTGATCTTGGCCAGCAGCTTGTCCTTGACCGAGGCCGCGTCGCCGCCGCCCAGGTAGTTGTTCTTGATGCAGTACTGCAGCACGCCGGCCGCGTTGCCCATGGTGTTGTTGCCGATCGCGGGCATCGAGAAGCCGAGGTTCTCGGCCAGCCCGGCGGTCGCGCCGCCGCTGCTGCCGGCGCTGGCCGCGCCGCCGCCCATCTGGTTCTTGAGCTGGTCGAGCAGCTTCGATTCGGCGCTGGCCGAGACGCCGGCCGCGAGCAGGGCGAGCGCGATCAGGGTGGAACGGAACTTCATGGCGACCTCCTTGGTGCGAATGGATATGCGGGCACAGCATACGCCGCCCCGGTGGCGAAAGGAGGTCGCCGCGCGGACCGGCTCAGCGCGTGCGCGCCGGGCGCTTGGGCAGCAGCGGTTCGCTCACGCCCGCGACGCCGACCAGGCCGAGCACGGTCACCAGCGAGTTCTGCGCGCCCTTCCAGCCGTCGGTCACGTCGATCCACTCGCTGAGCGCGTGGAAGCCGCCGGTCTTGCCGCCGCCGCCGATGATGATCGCGGGGATGCCCAGCGAGATCGGCACGTTGGCGTCGGTGCTGCCGCCGCGCAGCAAGGTCTTGTGGCCGAAGGCCGCATTGGCGCGCGTGGCGGCCTCGACGATCACCGAATCCGGTGGGGTGCGGCCGCCGGGCCGGTCGCCGATCAGCTTGGTGCTCACGCTCAGCGTGTTCACGTTCCAGCGCTTGTTCTCCTCGGCCACGGCTTCGTCGAGCGTGGCCAGGATCTTCTTCTCGGCCTCGAGCAGCGAGGCCATGTCGTCCGAGCGGATGTCGATCGCCATGCGCGCATCGGGCGCGATGGTGTTGACCGAGGTGCCGCCGCCGACCGTGCCGACCGTGAAGGTGGTCTTGGGGAAGCTCGGCGTGCGCACCTCGGCGATCTTGGCGATGGCGCGGCCCATGCCGTGGATCGCGCTGGGCACCTGGCCGAAGGCGCCGAAGCTGTGGCCGCCCGGGCCCTTGAAGTTCACCTCGTAGCGATGGCTCGCGGTGCCCAGCACCAGCACGTTGCCGTCGGGCGAGGGCTCGAGGCCGACCATGCCGTCGATGTCGAGGTGGTCGCGAAAGATCGCCTTCATGCCGCGCAGGTTGCCGAGTTCCTCCTCGCCGACATTGCCGACGAACAGCAGGTCGCCGCGGGTCTGGATCTTGTTGTCGTTGAGCACCTTGAGCCAGGACAGCAGCACCGACAGGCCGCGCGTGTCGTCGGAGATGCCCGGGGCGAACAGCTTGCCCTCGCGCTCCTTCACCTTCACGTCGGTGCCGGCCGGGAACACGGTGTCGAGGTGGGCCGAGATCAGCAGCTTCGGACCATTGCCCGTGCCCTTGCGCAGACCGACCACATTGCCTTCGGCATCGATCTTCGCGTCGGCCAGGCCCAGCGCCTTCATGCGCGCGAGGAAGGCCTCGGCGCGCTTCTGTTCCTTGAACGGCGGCGCCTCGATCTCGGTCAGCAGCCGCAGGTCTTCCACCGAGCGCTCGTGGTCGGCCTTCACCGCCTCGAGCAGCTTCTGGACCGTGGGCGCGGCCATCAATTGCGTGTAGGCCTTCTCGACCTCCGGGCTCACCTGGGCCGGCGTGGGCGCCACCGCCGCGCTCTGCGCATGGGCGAGCGGGGCGGCGCCGAACACCGCGAGGGCGAGGGCGAGCGGGGCGAGGCGGAGGGAAGAGGGCGCGAGACGGGGCATGCGGTAGTCCGGGAGTGAAGGATCCTGTTGAAAGAAAAACCGTCGTTCGACGGAACCAGAGGGATTCGAAGCCTCGACGACGGCATCACCGGTTCGCCGAGGACGAAGCGTCGGCGATTCTTCCTTTCAGTCGGCTGTCGTGCTGGGGTTTAATCTTCGACTCCGTCAGTTTTTCTAACGAACACCATGCGACGTCACATCCCGAGCACACGCGCGCTGCTGGTCTTCGACGCGGTCGCGCGCCAGCACGGCGTAAGCCGTGCCGCCGAGGAGCTGTGCCTCACGCACAGCGCCGTGAGCCAGCAGCTGCGTCTGCTCGAAAGCCAGATCGGCGTGCGGCTGGTGCAGCGTTCCGCGCGCGGCACCACGCTGACCGAGGCCGGCCGGCGCTACCACGGCCAGATCTCGGGCGACCTGATCCGGCTGCAGGACCACACGCTCGAGGCGATGGCGCGGCGCACCGACGGCCTGCGGCTGATCGTGGGCGCGGTGCCGGTGCTGGCCGAGGGCTGGCTGCTGCCGCGGCTGCCCGGCTTCACGGCGCTGCAGCCGGGCTGCAGCCTGCACCTGCAGGTCTTCCCGACGCTGCGCTACATGGAGGACCTGCCCTTCGACGTCGGCGTGCAGTACGACGATGCGGTCTGGCCCGGCGCCCACACGCAGCCGCTGATGGCCGAGGCCTGCGTGGCGGTGTGCGCGCCCGGCGCCCGCGGCCGTGCCGAGATGGCGCGCGGCGATTTCCGCGCAGCGCCGCTCTTGCAACTGCGCAGCCGGCTCGGTGCCTGGGAGGAGTGGTTCGCGCAGGCGCCCGCCGCGATGCAGCCGCCCGAGAACCTGATCGCCGGCCATCGCTTCGACCTGTTCTCGATGCTGGTCGAGGCGGTGCGGGCCGACCTCGGCGTGGGGCTGGTGCCGCGCTACTACGTCGAGCGCGCGCTGCGCTCGGGCGAACTGGCGCTGGCCTGCGAACACGAGGCGCCATCGCGCCGCGGCTACAGCGTGTTCGTGCCGCCGCAGCGTGCGGCCGATCCGCTGGTGCAGGCCTTCATCGACTGGGTCTGCGAACTGCCGACCGCTTGAGGCCGGCGCGATTCAGGCGCGGCGGAACAGCAGCACCGAGTTCGTGCCGCCGAAGGCGAAGGAGTTGCTGATCGCCGCCTCGAGCGCAGGCGCGTCGACATCGGCTGCGGCCACGAGGTTCAGCGCGCAGTCGGGATCGGCCTGGCCGCCGTTCACGTTGGGCGGCAGTTGGCGTTCGCGCAGCGCGAGGATGGTGATGACCGCCTCGAGCGCGCCGGCGCCGCCGAGCAGGTGGCCGTGCAGCGCCTTGGTCGAGCTGGTGCGCAGGCCGTCGAGATCGTCGCCCCAGACCGCGGC
>NZ_JBZAYE010000889.1:0-2383 GCF_058244205.1 Variovorax sp. 20P10.2.4 | reverse complement strand
AGCGTGCCGCGGCCTTCGGCGCGCAGCTTGAGGTCGAGGCACAGCGCGACCAGCGCGCCCTTGGTGTAGTAGCTGACCGTGCCGTTAGGCGTCTGCTCGTCCTGCCGGTAGTACTTGACCCAGGCGTCGAAGCTCGCGTCGGCCACCGACTGCACCTGCCGGCCCGGCGTCTGCTGCACCTGGTTGATGGTCTTGTTGACCAGCCGCAGGTAGGCCGCGTCGTCGATCAGTTCGGCGCGGCGCAGCAGCAGGTCGTCGTAGTAGCTGGTGAAGCCCTCGAAGAACCACAGCAGCCGCGTGTAGTTCTCGCGGCCGTAGTCGTAGCGCGCGAACTCGGCCGGCCGCAGCCGCTTCACGTTCCAGGTGTGGAAGTACTCGTGGCTGATCAGGCCCAGCAGCGTGACGTAGCCGTCTGCGGACTTCTTCATGCCGAGCTGCGGCAGGTCGCGCCGGTTGCAGATCAGCGCCGTCGAATGGCGATGCTCGAGGCCGCCGTAGCCGTCGTCGACCGCGTTGAGCATGAACACATAGCGGTCGATCGGCGGCTTCGGGCCGCCGCGCTTGCCGACCTTGTCGCCGTGCCAGAAGCGCATCTCGGCTTCGCAGATGGCCTTCGTGTCGGCCAGCAGCCGTTCGCCGTCGAACGAGGCCGCGGCACCCGCGACCACGAAGCGGTGCGGCACGCCGCCGGCCTCGAACTCGCCGCTCCAGAAGGCGCCGAGTTCGACCGGGCTGTCGGCCAGTTCGTCGTAGTCGGCCGCGAGGTAGCGGCCGAAGCCATGGCGGTCGGTCTTCAGCGGCGGCAGCGCGGTGGCGCAGGACCAGGGCGCGGCGCCCTCGGGCAGCGCCGAGGCGGCGGGCGCGACGATCTCGAGCGCATGCGGCGCATCGGTCTGGCCTTCGACCCGCAGGCACAGGCTGGTGCCGTTGAAGAAGCCGCGCTCGGCGTCGAGCCAGGCGGTGCGCACCGAGTTGTCGTAGGCGCAGACCTTGTAGCGCAGCACCAGCGGCTGGCCGGCCGTGCATTCGACGCGCCAGCTGCACTTGTCGAGCTGCGTCAGCACCGGTGCCTTGCGCCGGCCCTGCGAGGCCTGCAGCCCCTGCAGGTTCTTGGCGAACTCGCGCACGAGGTAGCTGCCCGGGATCCACACCGGCAGCGTCAGCTGCTGCTCGGCCGCGGGGCGATCGATGGTGAGCGTGACCTCGAACAGGCGCGCGTGCAGGTCGGCGCATTCCACGCGGTAGTGCACGCCGGGCGCGGCCACGGCCGCGGGCGCCGCGGCCGCGCGCCGCGAGGGGGACTTCGTCGCCATCAGCTGGCGGAGGCGGCGAGTTGCTTCTCGACCTGCTCGGCGGGCACGGCGCCCGGGGTGCGGGTGCCGTTGCTGTAGATCAGGGTGGGCGTGCCGGTGATGTTGTAGCGGCGGCCGAACTCGACGTTGCGCTGCAGCGCGGTCACGTCGCAGCTGCCGGGCGCGGTGGCCGGGCGCGTGCCCGCTTCCATCCAGTCGCTCCAGGCCTTGCCCTTGTCCTTGCTGCACCAGATGTCGCGCGACTTGACGGTCGAATCGGGTCCCAGCACCGGATAGAGGAACAGGTAGACGGTGACGTTGTCGACCGACTTCATGTCCTTCTCGAAGCGCTTGCAGTAGCCGCAGTTCGGGTCCTCGAAGACCGCGAGCTTGCGCTTGCCGTTGCCGCGCACGATCTTGATCGCGTCCTTCACGGGCAGCTTGTCGAAGGCCACCTCGGACAGCTTCGCCACGCGTTCCTCGGTGAGGTTGCGGCGCGCGTTCACGTCGATCATGTTGCCCTCGAGCAGGTAGTTGCCCTGCTCGTCGGTGTAGTAGATCTGCGCGCCGTTGACGCGCACCTCGTAGAGGCCGGGCATCGGCGACTTGCTGACTTCGTCGATGGTCGGGAACTGCGGGATGCGTTCCTTGAGGTTCTTGCGGATCTCGGCTTCGCCGGCATGGGCGCCGAAGGCCGCGAGCGACGCGAAGGCGGCGGGAAGCAGGTGGCGTGCGAGTGTCTTCATGGGTTCGAGGGGGTCGTGTTTCGGTTCGTCCGGGATCAGGTCTTCAGGCCCATGGCCTGCCGCGTGACCCAGTGCTTGACCAGGCGCGTGCGGTCGAAACCGCGCATGCCCCAGTTGCGCAGCGCGGGCAGCGGGCCCAGGCTGTGCGAGAAGAGTTGCTGCAGCCCGTCGGTGGCGAGGCTCATCTGCAGCACCTCGGTGCGGCGCGTGCGTTCGTAGCGGCGCAGCAGGCGCGGGTCGCCCACGCTGCGCCAGTAGTCGCGTTCCTTGACGACGGCGGCCAGCGCGGCCGCGTCGGCCAGGCCGAGGTTCAGGCCCTGGCCCGCGAGCGGATGCACGGTGTGG
>NZ_JBZAYE010000888.1:0-2385 GCF_058244205.1 Variovorax sp. 20P10.2.4 | reverse complement strand
CGGGCAGGCCTTCGGCGCTGAGGTTCACGACTTCGTCGCCAAGACGAAGACCGAGGGCGGGCTTGCCGCTGCTTTGAAAGGCCAGGAGGCGCATGGGAGTTCCTTGTGGTGGGTGAAAGAAGAAAGCGAAACGATCAGGCGGCCGGATCGGCGGCCGGCGGCGCGGGCTCGATCTCGAAGTTGGTGACGAAGTCCTCGGGCACGCGCGGGCCCCAGGCATAGAAGGAGTCTTCGGGCGGATGGTCGGCGGCGGGCCAGTCGAAGTCGCCGGGCACGAAGTCGATGTCGTACGAATACTCGCAGTAGCTGCCCCAGGGGTCGCGCACGTAGTGGAAGTAGTTCGAGCCCAGCACGTGGCGCCCCACGCCCCAGCCGCGTACATGGCCGGCGGCCAGCATCTGCTCCATGCCGCGGCCGACCTCGTCGATGTCGGCCACGTCCCAGCTCAGGTGGTGCAGCCCGGGCCCGCCCGACTTGGCCATCGCGACCAGGTGGTGGTCGCTGCCGTGCACGCCGTGCATGAACACGATCAGGTCGCCCGAGCGGTCGGAGACGCGCAGGCCCAGCGCCTCCTCGAAGAAGCGCACCGCCTCGGGCACCTTGGCGCTGAACAGCAGCACGTGCGAGAGCCGGCGCGGGTGCACCTTCGGGATGCGCGCGCGGTTGAGCGACGCGCCCACGCCCGGCGGCGGACGCGGCGCGAGCACCCGTTCGCCCGCGGCCTCGGGCGAGCTCTTGGCGGCCACCACGACCTGCACCGGGAAGCCGTCGGGATGCAGCAACCAGAGGCCGGCCTCGCCGCCCTGCCCCGCGCTCAGCGGATGGGGTTCGCAGCGCGGCAGGCCCAGTTGCCGCGCGCGCTCGGCGATGGCGTCGAAGTCTTCGGCGAAGCAGCCGAAGCGCAGGTACTGCAGCTTCTTCGGACGGCCCGGCGCTTCGTAGAGCGAACCCCAGGCCTGCGGATGGCCGACGGTGTGGAGGTCGAGCCGGCCGCCATCGCGGCGCGGCGCCAGGCCGAAGGCGGCATAGAAGCGCTCGGCCTCGGCGAGGTCGGGCACGGTGAACACGAAGCGGTCGAGCGAATGCACGGCCTGCAGCGCGGCGCGCGGCGGGTTCTTGACGGTGCGAAGCGAGGAAGCGGTCATGGCGGCTTGTCTCCGGTGGACGGGTGGATCCGTGGTTTCTTGTTTGAATAATATATTATTTATTGAATCATAGATTTAAAAGCCTGCCAAGTATGATCTGGGCCGAAGCAACGCCACGGCGCGAAAGGACGCGATGAACGAGAAGACCAAGGGCATGAGCCAGACCCGGCTGGTGTTCACCCACCTGCGCGCCGCGATCGTCGGCGGCCGCCTGCTGCCCGACGCCAAGCTCAACATCGCCGCGCTGGCCGAGGAGCTCGACGTGAGCGCGGGCGCGGTACGCGAAGGGCTGGCGATGCTCGAGGCCGAGTCGCTGGTGGTGTCGGAGCCCGCGCGCGGTTTCCGGGTCAGCCCGATCTCCGAGCCCGAGCTTGAGGACCTGGTGCAGGCGCGCATCGAGATCGAGAAGCTCTGCCTGGCCGAGGCGATCCGCCACGGCGGCCTCGAATGGGAAGGCCGCGTGGTGTCGGCCCACCACCGGCTGTCGCGGCTGGCCGAGCTGCAGCACGAACTGCCGCAAACGCTGCTGAGCGAGGACTGGACCGCCGCCCATGCCGAGTTCCACCATGCGCTGGTGAGCGGCTGCCCCAACGGCTGGCTGCTGCGCATGCACCTGATGCTCTACCAGCAGAGCGAGCGCTACCGGCAGCTGTCGGCGCCACTGGGTGGCGACCGGCGCGACGTGCGCGGCGAGCACCAGGCGCTGGTCGACGCGGTGCTCAGCAAGGACGTGCAGGCCGCGCAGGCGCTGATCACGGAGCATCTGCAGACCACGGGGCGCCTGCTGGTCGAGGGCCTGCGCGCGCAGGCGCCGAAGGCCGCGAAGCGCCGCGCATAGCTGCGCGGCAACGACGCGGCAACGACGCGACGATTGCGCCGCCACATCACAGCTATATCGCGCGGCCCCTTCAACCGGCCCGCCCGGCATCGCAAGCTCGCTGCATCTTCAACAAAGCATGCAAGGAGCGACACGATGTTCGCGATGCAGTACTCGCACCGGCTGCCGGCCGGGCACGACATGGAAGCCATCCGCCGCCGCGCGGCGCAGCGCGGCCCGCTGTGGGACGACACCGAGGGTCTGGTGTTCAAGGCCTTCGTCGCGCAGGAGCGCGGCCGGCACCGTGCCGTCGGCCACCTCTACGCCTCGGTCTACTTGTGGCGCGAGCCGGCGGTCGCGGCTTCGTTCCTGATGGGCGAGCGCTTCCAGAACGTGATCGACAGCTTCGGCCGGCCGCGCGTG
>NZ_JBZAYE010000887.1:0-2401 GCF_058244205.1 Variovorax sp. 20P10.2.4 | reverse complement strand
GCCGCGCTCGCGCAGCGCGGCCTGCTCGCGGCGCAGCGCGCCGTAGTCCATCAGCGTCTCGATGCGGTCCAGGCAGGCCTGGTGCGACAGCCCCTCGAGCAGGATGCCCGAGGCACCCTGGCGCGGATAGCTGCCGTCCTCCATCACGTTGCTGCGGCGCAGTTCGAGCGGGTCGATGCCCAGCTTCGCCGCGGCGAGATCGACCAGCCCCTCGGTCACCGTGCAGGCGATCGGATGGCCGACGCCGCGGTACTGGCTGGTCTGCACCTTGTTGAGGAAGGCGACATCGAGCCTGGCCTTGTAGTGCGCGTGCTTGTAGGGGCCGCCCGTGATGTTGATGACCTGGTTGCCCTCGATCGCGCTGGTGCGCGGGAACATCGAGAACGGGCCGATGCCCGTGAGGTCGTCGATCTGGAACGCCAGCATGCGGCCGTCGCGCGCCAGCGCGAGCCGCGCCTTCACGCGGTGCTCGCGCGCATGCACGTCGGTGACGAAGGACTCGAGCCGGTCGGCGACGAACTTGACGGGCCGCCCCAGCAGCACCGACAGCGCCACCGTCGCGAAGTCGTCGGCATAGGCATGCACCTTGATGCCGAAGGAACCACCGACGTCGCGGCAGACCACGCGCACGTCGGCCTCCTGCAGGCCGAGCTGGCGCGCATAGAGGTCGGCCATCATGTGCGGCGCCTGGTGCGAGTGGTGCACCACGAGGCGCCGGCCGGTGGGCGTGAAGTCGGCCAGCACGGCGCGCGGCTCCAGCGTCACGCCGGTGTGGCGGCCGAAGCGGAACTCGTCCTCGACCACCACGTCGGCGCCCTCGAACACCGCTTCCACGCCGCCGGTGTCGATCTCGCGGTGGAAGCACAGGTTGCTGCCGAGCTCGGGATGGATCACCGGCGTGGCGGCATCGAGCGCGGTGTCCATGTGCACCGCCGCGGGCAGCGGCTCCCATTCGACCTGGACCGCGTCGAGCGCGTCCTCGGCCAGCGCCCGGGTGCGGCCGAGGATGGCGAGCACCGCCTCGCCCTGCCAGGTGGCGCGCTCGATCGCCAGCGCATGCTGTGGCGGCGAGCGCATGCCCGCCAGGTGCTTGAGCGTGCCGACCCAGGGCGCGCAGACCGCCGCGAGCTGGCGGCCATCGACGATGGCCGCGATGCCCGGCATGCGGCGCGCCGCCTCGGCATCGATGCGCACGATGCGCGCATGCGCGTGCGGGCTGCGCAGGTAGACCACGTGCAGCATGCGCGGAAGCTCGAGGTCGTCAACGTAGTTCGCGCGGCCCTGGATGAGCCGCTGCATGTTGGGCCGCTCGACCGACTGGCCGATGTAGCGCTGCGCCTCGATCTCGCGCACCGGCGCGGGGAGGGTGAGGTCGTTCATGCCGCGCTCCCCGCGGCGCCGCTACAGCCGCCGCATCGTGCCTGCCGTTCCTGCCCGGCCAGCGCGATCGCGTCGACGATCGCGTGGTAGCCCGTGCAGCGGCAGTAGTTGCCCGAGATCTGTTCGCGGATCGTTTCGCGGCCCGGGCAGGGCGTGCGTTCGAGCAGCGCGTGCGCGGTCAGCAGCATGCCCGAGGTGCAGGCGCCGCACTGCGCGGCATTGCGCGCCGAGAAGCTGCGCTGCAGGTCGGCGAGCGTGCCGGCGTCGGACAGGCCCTCGATGGTCTCGATGCGCCGGCCGTCGGCCTGCACCGCAAGCACCAGGCAGCCGCGCGCGATCTCGCCGTCGATCAGCACCGTGCAGGCGCCGCACACGCCGTGCTCGCAGCCCACGCGCGTGCCCTTCAGGCCGAGCTCGTCGCGCAGCCAGTCGACCAGGTGCTGGCGCGGCTCCACGCGGCAGGCGTGCACCTCGCCGTTGACCTCGATGCGCACCGCGAGCTTGAGGTCGTGGGTGTCGGTGGTGTCCATCACTGGGCGGTCTCCGGTTGCAGCACGCGCTCGACCGCGCGCCGCAGCAGCACGCCGGCCAAGTGGCGCTTGGCCGCGGCGCTGCTGTGCAGGTCGGCATCGGGCTGCATGTCCTCGTCGAGGCTCAGCACGGCCGCCTCGAGCGTGCTTTCGTCGGCCTGCGTGCCGGTCAGCCGGGTCTCGGCGCCGAGCGCGCGCATCGGCGTGTTGCCCATGCCGAAGAAGGCGATGCGCAGGTCGGACAGCCGGCCCTCGTGCACGTCGGCGGCCAGCGCGATGCCCACGATGGCGTAGTCGCCATGGCGCCGCGCGAGTTCGGCGAAGGCGAAGCGGCGCGCCGGGCCCGGCAGCGGGAACTCGAGCGCCACCAGCACCTCGTGCGCGCGCAGGTCGGTCTGGTAGAGGTCGATGAAGAAGTCGCCGGCCATCACGCGGCGCTCGCGCTGGCCGTCGCTCACGATCAGCTCGGCATCGGCCGCGAGCGCGCAGGC
>NZ_JBZAYE010000886.1:0-2403 GCF_058244205.1 Variovorax sp. 20P10.2.4 | reverse complement strand
TCGCCCGGCGAGAGCACGAGCGGTTCGGTGGCGGCGTTGGGAGCAAGCTTCATGGTGCGATCCTGTATATACAAGTAGGTGCGAAAAAAATCGAAGGCCGGAATGGCGTGCGTGGATTCAGCCGAAGGCCTGGTTGCCGTCGACGCGGAAGCGGCTGCCGAGCCGGTAGCGCGAGGCCGGGTGCAGGCAGCGCACCAGCGTCACGGGCAGGTCGCGGGTCCAGGTGCGGCGGGTCAGCAGCAGGCAGGGGTCGGCCGGCGGCATGTCCAGGCGCTCGGCCTGTTCGGCGGTGGGCAGCACCGCGTCGACCACGTGCTCGATCTGGTCGAAGGGCACGTTGCGCACCAGGTACTCGCCGGGCGAGACGACCGAGAAGTCCTGGTCGAGGAACTCGGGCACGGCGCGCGGATTGACGTAGCGGTCCTCGATCTGCACCGGCGTGCCGTTCTCCAGGTGCAGGCAGACGGTGTGGAACACCGACTCGCCGGGCCGCAGGTCGAGCCACACGGCGATGTCGGGCGAGGCGGCGATGCGCTCGAGCGCGATGAACTCGCAGTGGTAGTCGTGGCCGCGCTGGCGGATCTCGCTCGCGATGTTGGCGATCTGCAGCAGCGTGGACTGCGGCTTGTTCTCGGCCACGAAGCTGCCCACGCCGGCCACGCGCACGATGCGGCCCTGCTCCGAGAGCTCGCGCAGCGCGCGGTTGGCGGTCATGCGCGAGATGGCGAACTGCGCCACCAGCTCGTGCTCGGACGGCAGCCGGTGGCCGGGCGGCCAGGTGCCGTCCTGGATCTTGCGCGAGATGTGGTCCTTGACCTGCGCATAGAGCGCGAGCGACGGCGCGGCCGCGGGCGCGCCGGCGGGGCTGGGTGCGGAGGACGGCAGGTCGCGCTTCATGGTCTCAATGCTCCGCCGCCGCCATCGATTCGGCGCGGATCTCCTCGGTCAGCCGGGCCTTGATCTCCATGAACTCGGGCGAGGTCTTGATCGTGTAGTGGCGCGGATGCGGGAAGTCGACCGCGATCTCGGTCTTGATGCGGCCGGGCCGGGCGCTGAACACGGCCACGCGGTTGGCCATGAAGATGGCCTCGTCGATGTCGTGCGTGACGAACAGCACCGTCTTCTGCGCCGACTCCCAGATGCCCAGCAGCAGCTCCTGCATCAGCACGCGGGTCTGGTTGTCGAGCGCGCCGAAGGGCTCGTCGAGCAGCAGCATCTTGGGGTCGTTGGCCAGCGCGCGCGCGATCGCGGTGCGCTGCTGCATGCCGCCCGAGAGCTGCTTGGGATAGTGGTGCTCGAAGCCGCGCAGGCCGACCTTGGCGATGAAGAACTCGCTGCGCTCCTTCTGCTCGGCCTCGCTCATGCCGCGCTCGCGCAGGCCGAAGCGGATGTTCTGCGCGATCGTGAGCCAGGGGAACAGGGTGTAGCTCTGGAACACCACGCCGCGGTCGGCGCCCGGGCCCTCGATCGGCTGGCCGTCGAGCAGCACCTCGCCGGTGGTCGGGAAGTCGAGCCCCGCGACGATGCGCAGCAGGGTGGACTTGCCGCAGCCCGAGGGGCCGAGGATGGTGACGAAGTCGTTCTCGCGCACCTCGAAGTCGACCGGCAGCAACGCCTGCGTGCGCTGGCCGCGCGTGCCGGTGAAGGTGCGCGAGACGCCGTGGATCGACAACTGGGCCGGCTTGACGAGGGTGCTCACAGCGTGCTCCAGGCGAAGAGACGGCGGTTGACCGCCTTGAAGGCGAAGTCGGACACGAGGCCGATCACGCCGATGACGATGATCCCGAAGATGATCTGGCCGGTGTTCAGGAGGGCTTGGCTGTCGGTGATCATGTGGCCGATGCCCGAGGAGGAACCGATGAGCTCGGCCACGATGACGTAGGTCCAGGCCCAGCCCAGCACCAGGCGCAGGGTCTCGGCGATGCCGGGCGCGGCGCCCGGGATCAGCACGCGGCGCACGATGCCCCGGCTGCTGGCGCCCAGCGTATAGGCGGCCTCCACCAGGTCCTTGCGCGCGCTGCCCACGGTCACGGCCACCATCAGGATCACCTGGAACACCGAGCCGATGAAGATCACCAGCAGCTTCTGGCTCTCGCCGATACCGGCCCAGAGGATCAGCAGCGGAATGAAGGCCGAGGCCGGCAGGTAGCGGCAGAACGAGACGAAGGGTTCGAGGAAGGCCTCGATCGGCTTGTAAGCGCCCATCGCGATGCCCAGCGGCACGGCGATGACCGAGGCCAGCACGAAGCCGCCGACCACGCGCCACACCGTCATGCCGATGTCCTGGATGAAGTTGTACTCGGTGAACAGCAGCCAGCCTTCGCGCAGCATCGTGACCGGGCTTGCCAGGAAGGTCGGCGACACGAAGCCGCCGAGCGTGAAGAAGGCCCAGACGGCGAAGAA
>NZ_JBZAYE010000885.1:0-2408 GCF_058244205.1 Variovorax sp. 20P10.2.4 | reverse complement strand
CGGCCGCCACCGGCTGGGACGGCGAGGGCGCCGACCTGCTCAGCGTGGTCTGCCGCACCGACCCCGAGGCGCCGCCCGAGGCCGCGCTCTCGATCCTCGTGGTGCGGCGTGGCGCGCCGGGCCTGGTGCCGCTGCACGACATCGATGCCATGGGCCACCGCGCGCACCTCGTGCCGCGCTTCAGGCTTGAGGGCGTGGCCGTGCCCGACGCCGACGTGGTCGGCCCGGTGGGCGGCGCGCGCGACATCGTCGAGGCCAGCTTCTCTGGCACCGCGGCGCTGGTCGGCATCATGGGCGTGGGGCTGATGCGCGCGGCCTTCGACGTGGCGCTGCGCTTCGCGAAGACCGAATGCCGCGGCGGCGCGCTGCCGATCGTCGAGCACCAGGCCGTGGGCTATGCGCTGGCCGACGCCAAGACCACCATCGAGGCCGCGCGCGCCCTGGGCTGGAAGGCCTGCGATGCGATCGATCGCCAACTGCCCGGCGCGCTCGAGCTCGCGCTGCAGTCGAAGATCTTCGGCTCCGAAGCCGCCGTGCGCGTCATCACCGACCTGATGCGCGTGGTGGGCATCGACAGCTACGACCACGAACTGCCGCTCGCGGGCCTGCTGCAGGACGCGATCGCGCTGCCGCTTTTCGATGGCGGCAACATGGGCGTGCGCCGGCGGCAATTGCATGCGCTGCTGCGCACGGCCGACTACGACCCGCTCACGGCCGCCGGCATCGCCTGACAAGGTGTGAATAGACCTGCTGCGCGACCTCGGGGCGCTCGCTGCGGTTTCTTCACACCTTACGAGCGCGCCGGTCAGCTTCGGCTGGGCATGGGGCCGCAGAATCCCGTCACCAAGAAAGCGGGAAGCAAAGCACCATGCCCAATGCCGTCAAGACCATCCGCGCCTTCAACGCCGACCGCGACCCCGAACGCCTGGCGATGAAATACGCCAACCTGCGCGCGAGCCCCTTCGTCTTCCTGCGCGGCACCTGCCACCTGTTCTACGACCGCCTGCCCTCGGGCGCGCTGTTCGCCAAGGCGCCGCTGGCCTGGCTGTGCGGCGACGCGCACCTCGAGAACTTCGGCAGCTACAAGGGCGACAACCGGCTGGTCTATTTCGACCTCAACGACTTCGACGAGGCCGCGCTCGCGCCCGTGACCTGGGAACTGGTACGCTTCCTCACGAGCATCCTCGTGGCCGGCGACGGCCTCAGCCGCAGCGCCGCCGAGTCCGCAGCGCTGTGCAGGGTCTTCCTCGACGCCTACGCGGGCGCGCTCGCGCTCGGCAAGGCCCGCTGGGTCGAGCGCGACACCGCGACCGGCCTCGTGCGCGAACTGCTCGACACCCTCAAGGCGCGCACCCGCCCCGCCTTCCTCGACCGGCGCACCGAGCGCAAAGGAAGGCGGCGCCTGATTCGCAGCGACGGCAAGCACGCGCTGCCGGCGAGCGAAGCCCAGCGCGAGCGCGTCGTCAAGCTGGTCGATCGCTTCGCGGCCTCGCAGCCCAACCCGGGCTTCTTCGAGGTGCTCGACGTGGCGCGCCGCATCGCCGGCACCGGCAGCCTGGGCGTGGAGCGCTACATCGTGCTGGTCGAGGGCAAGGGCTCGCCCGATGCCAATTACCTGCTCGACCTGAAGCAGGCGCTGCCGTCCTCGCTCGCGCCGCACCTGAAGAAGACGGCGCAGCCCGCCTGGGAATCGGAGGCGCACCGCGTGGTCGCGCTGCAGCGCCGCATGCAGGCCGTGTCGATGGCCTTCCTGCATCCGATCGTGACGCGCAAGAGCTCTTATGTGCTGCGCGGCCTGCAGCCCAGCGAGGACCGCGTGAGCCTCGACGTGAACCGAACGCGGCCTGCCGACATCCGCGCGGTGCTCGACGACATGGGGCAGCTCATGGCCTGGGCGCAGTTGCGCAGCGCGGGCCGGCAGGGCTCGGCCATCGCGGATGCCCTGGTCGACTTCGGCGCCTCGGCGAAGTCGTGGCGCGCGGACCTGCTCGACGCCGCGCAGCAGTGCGCCGCGCAGGTGGCGAAGGACTGGGCGGTGTACTGCGAGGCCTACGACGCGGGTGCGATGGTCATCCGACCAACCCGACCACCGACCGCACCACGCTGACCGCCGCCAGCGCGATCAGCAGGTTCAGCACATGCCGCCTGAACTGCTCGGGCGACACCCCCTTGAAAGAGCGCTGCCCCCACCAGATGCCGGCCAGCATCGCGGGCGCGAGCCACAGCGCCCACTTGAAGGTGTCGGGCCCGAGCAGCCGGCCGGTGGCATGCGCGGCCGGCATCAGCGCGGCGCTCGCGAGCGAGACCACGTCGCTGAACAGCAGCAAGGCGATCAGCGTGGCGCGCAGCGCGGCCGGTGCCATCGCGGTGGTGCTCAGCAGCACGGCGATGGCGATGCCGCCGATGGC
>NZ_JBZAYE010000884.1:0-2423 GCF_058244205.1 Variovorax sp. 20P10.2.4 | reverse complement strand
CCGGCCGCGCGCGAGGCGGCGGCCACGCGCGACGGGCTGCAGATGGTGGTGCAGGAGACCGCGCGCCATGATCCCTCGGTGCACAACACGCGGCGCTTCGTGGCCGAGCCGGTGGACATCGCGGGCACGACGCTGGCCGCGGGCGATGCGGTGCTGCTGGTGCTGGCGGCGGCGAACCGCGATCCGGGCTTCAATCCCGAGCCCGATCGCTTCCAGCCGCTGCGCGCGCGGCGCCGCATGCTGGGCTTCGGGCATGGCCTGCATGCGTGCCCGGGACAGGCGCTGGCCTGCACGCTCGCGGCGGCCGGGCTCGAGGCCTTGCTGGGCGAGCGCCGGGCCGAGGTCGAGCGGCTGCTCGAACGCGGGTGGCGCTATCGGCCGTCGGTCAATGGGCGCATTCCGCAGTTCGATTGAGACCCCACCGTTCACGCTGAGCTTGTCGAAGCGTCGCGCGAGGCTTCGACAAGCTCAGCCCGAACGGTGGGAGGACTCCGCCCACTGCCCCATGCGCTCCAGGAACGGCGACAGCTGCGCCGCGCCCCAGCGCAGCGGCAGCGCGCCGGGCCGGCGCAGCACCTGCTGCACGCGCAGCCGCAGCAGCCGCTCGGCGCCCTCGAAGGACGCGAGCTCGGGCCCGTCGATCACGATCTCGGCCGTGGCCGCGACATGCAGCATCTCGCCGCTGTCGAAGTCGACGAACAACAGACCCGCGCGCGGATAGGCCAGCAGGTTGCCGAAGGTGTTGAAGAAGCGGTTGCCCGTGAAGTCGGGCACCGTCAGCACGCCGCCGCCTATGTCGTCCACGCGCACGAAGCCGGGCCGCCCGCCGCGGTGCGAGACGTCGACGCCGCGCGCGCTGGCATCGACCTCGTCGCCCTCGATGGCCGCGCTCGCGGGATGGGCGCTGGCGATGAACAGCGTGTCGGCGCGCCGGATCAGCGCGCGTGCCGCGTCGTCGAGGCCATCGAGTCGCTGCACCGCCGCGGGCGCCGAGGCCGGCGGCCGGTAGGCGGGCTCGCGCGCCTGGATGTACTTCGGGCAGTTGCCGAAGCTCTGCTGCACCTCGAGCGTGAAGCCCGCCGCGTCGAGCGCCTCGACCGTGCCGTTCATGCGGTTGCGCCGCCGCGTGTGCGGCTGGATGCCGAGCAGCCCGAGCGTCGCGCCGTCGCGCAGCGAGGCCGCGAGCGGATCGCCGGCATCGGGCAGCGCATCGATGCGCAGGTGCGTCGGGTCGGGCGAATGCGCGAAGCCGGCCGGCGCGGCCAGCATGCTGGCCCAGGGCTGGCCCTGCGCGTCGATGCTGCCGGTGACCAGGAAGGGCAGCAGCGCGAAGAAGTCGCGGTGCTGGTCGGGCATGAAGTCGCGGATCACGCGCGAGCCGGCCGCGGCCATGACCTCGCGCGAGCCGGCCTGCAGCTGCATCGCGCGTTCGCCGGCGTGGAAGGGAACATCGATCATGGCGGACCTCCGCGAGTTTCTTCGGTGAGGGTGGACGCGATCAGGCGGCCAGTGCGACAGGCGAGCGCACCATCGGCACGAAGCCCGGCAGCGCCTCGACGCGCGCGAGCCATTGCCGCACGTGGGGATAGGGATCGAGCGACACGCCGCCCTCGGGCGCATGGGCCACGTAGGCGTAGTTCGCGATGTCGGCCAGCGTGGCCGACTCGCCCACCAGGAAGGGCTGGGCCGCGAGGTGCCGCTCCATCACCTCGAACAGCGCATGGGCGCGCTTGCGCACCTCGCTCGGATCGTCGGGCCGGCCGAACAGCGCGAACACGCGCGCGGCCGCCGGCCCGAAGGCGAGCTGGCCCGCCGCCACCGAGAACCAGCGCTGCACCTGCGCCGCGCCGAAGGCATCGCGCGGCATCCAGCGGCCGGGATCGGCCGCATAACGCTCGTTGAGGTAGACCAGGATCGCGTTCGAGTCGGCGAGCGTGAGTTCGCCGTCCTCGATCACCGGCACCTGGCCGAAGGCATTGCGCGCCAGGAACTCGGGCGTGCGGTTGGCGCGGGTGCGCATGTCGATCTCGATCGCCTCGAAGGGCAGGCCCAGCAGCGACAGGAACAGGCGCACGCGGTGCACGTGGCCCGAGATCGGCGTGCCGTAGAGCTTGATGAACTGGGCCGGTTGGCGCGAAGCGGTCATGGTCGGGATCCTCGAAGTGGTGGCGTCGGAGTGGATTCTTCTCTCTTGCGTCGATCGAAGGAATACACGTCGTCGGATTTGACTGCTGCGTTTTTCGGATTAATCCGATCTAATCGCCCAATGGATCGCTTCAAGGCCATGCAGACCTTCGTGCAGATTGCCGACCAGGGCAGCCTGACCCGCGCCGCCGAGGCGCTCGGCACCTCGCTGCCCGCGGTGGTGCGCGCGCTCGCCGCGCTCGAGGCGCACCTGGGCGTGCGACTGTTCCACCGCACCA
>NZ_JBZAYE010000883.1:0-2428 GCF_058244205.1 Variovorax sp. 20P10.2.4 | reverse complement strand
AGCGGCGCGTCCAGCGCTTCCTTGACCAGCGCGCCGGCCAGCGCGTCGAGCCAGTCGGAGCGTAGCGGCTTCTCGTGGCCGCGCAGCCGCGCAAGGCCCTGCGCGCGCAGGTGCACCGCCATCAGGTCGGCGGTGGAGGCCGGCAGCTTCCTGTCGCGCAGCCGCTGCATCACCTGCTGCAGCGCGCGGTGCGCGGCGCCCTCGGGGCCGAGCTCCCACATCCACTGGTAGTAGGCCGGCGAGGGCATGCCCGAGGCATAGCCCGCGAAGGCATCGAGCCGCTTGAAGGTGTAGGGCACGAGGTAGGAGCCGTAGCGCACCACGGTGCCCTCGTCGGCATCGGGCGTGTCTTCGACTTCAGGTTCGGGCGTCTCGGGCCGCTGCGGCGGCAGCCCCGGCCACAGCCGCGCGAGCGCCGGCGCGTGGTAGCCGCCGCAGACCACCAGCACCGACGCGCCGGCCTGCACCGCGGGCTGCGCCATGGCCCAGGCGATCCAGCGCGCCATCATGGTCTCGCGCGCCTGGTTGCCGAGCGAGCCCGGGTCCTCGCCGCGCAGGTGCTCGAAGTAGGTGGACAGCCGTTGCGCGAGTTCGGCGCTGTCGCAGCCGTCCTCGAACAGGTGGTCCCACAGCGCGTCGCGGCCCTGCACCGAGAGCTTCTCGGTCAGCGCGCGCTCGTAGGCCGCGGCGCGTTCCTCGTGCTGGGTGTCGGCCACGTCGGCATAGCGGTTCTCCATGCGCGAGAAGGCGTCGTGCCAGGCGGGCAGGTCGATGAAGCGCACGTCGGCACCGACCTCGCGGCCGGCCTGCAGCGCCTGCCATTCGGGCGAGTGCTCGGCGAACGGCGACCACGAGCCGTGGTGCGTCTCGCCGGCCGAGAGGTAGCTGTAGATCGCCACCGGCAGCCGGTGCGGCAGGTAGAGCTCCTCGAGCCGCGCGTTGAAGTCGGCCGGGCCCTCGATCAGCACGTGGGCCGGGCGCAGCGCGCGGATGCGCTCGGCCACCAGCCGCGCACAGGCGGGGCTGTGGTGGCGCACGCCGACGATGTGGGGCGCGTTCATCTCAGGGCAGGCGGTGGCGGGCCTCGTAGTAGGCGCGCCAGTGCTCGCCGCTGCGCTTGGCGGCCTTCTGCTCGAAGTAGCGGCGCAGCTTGGCGCGGTCGTCGGCGTTGTCCTTGACCACCGTGCCCGCGATGCAGTCGACCAGGTCGGCCGGCGAGCCCTCGCGCTGCTCGAGGAACCAGGCGCGCACGCCCACCGCATGCGCCACGTTGACCGCCTCGGCGGTCGACATCACGGCCGTGAGCCGGTCCATCGCGGCGTCGCTGCCGCCGCCGTTCTTCTCTGAGGACGAGGCCGGCGCGCCGCGCAGGTCGCGGAAGGTGGCCACCAGCAGCTCGAGCACCGGCTGCGGCACGGTCTTCGGAATGCCGCTCTGCGCGAGCAGGCGTGCCGACGACTCGCGCACCAGCGCGAGCTCGCGCTCGAAGTCGAGGATCGGGAACACGGTCTCGAAGTCGAAGCGGCGCTTGAGCGCGGCGCTCATCTCGTTGACGCCGCGGTCGCGCGTGTTGGCGGTGGCGATGATGTTGAAGCCCTCGCGCGCATAGAGCATGCCGTGCTCGCCCGAGAGCTCGGGCACGGCCATCACGCGGTCGGACAGCATGCCCAGCAGGCAGTCCTGCACCTCGAGCGGCGCGCGCGTGATCTCCTCGAAGCGCACCACCTGGCCTTGCTGCATGCCGATGTACAGCGGCGCCGGCACCATCGCGCGCGGGCTCGGGCCCTCGTTGATCAGCAGCGCGTAGTTCCAGCCGTACTTGATCTGGTCCTCGGTGATCGAGGCGCCGCCCTGGATGGTCAGCGTGGACACGCCCGAGATCGCGGTCGCCAGCAGTTCCGAGAGCATCGACTTCGCGGTGCCCGGCTCGCCCACCAGCATCAGGCCGCGGCCCGTGGCCAGGGTGACCAGCATGCGCTCGATGCTCGCGACCGGCGCCACGATCTTCGGCGCGATGCCCAGCTGCGCATCGCCGAGGATGAAGGCGCGCGCGGCCTTCAGGCTCATGGCCCAGCCCGGCGGGCGCGGATCCTTGTCCTGCGCCTGCAGCTGCGCGATCTGCGCGGCGTACTGGATCTCGGCGGGCGGGCGCTGCAGGGCAGGGGAACCGGTGGGTGGGGTATCGGTCGGCTTGCGGGAGGTGGCCATGGTCTGGATCGGTGTCGGATCTGAAAGGGGCGCGGGGTCGTGCCCGCGCAAACATAGCAGAGCGGCGTAGCGCGCCTCAGCGCGCGCCCAGCGCGTCGATGTCGCGCACCGCTTCGCTGAAGACGATGGGGTCGAGTTCGCCGAACGGGTGGCCGAGGTGCAGCACCTCGAGCGTCTGGTCCTCGCCCGCGCCGGCGTTGTAGAGGCCGGGCCCGAAGCG
>NZ_JBZAYE010000882.1:0-2432 GCF_058244205.1 Variovorax sp. 20P10.2.4 | reverse complement strand
CCGCGGCGCATCGGCTGGCTGTCGAAGGCACTCGATTGCCTGCCCGAGGCATTGCACGACCGGCTCTTGCGCGGCCAGCCGCGCAAGCCGCGCGCGGGCGAGGCCGGCGCCACGCCGATCCCCGGGCTGCCACCTTTTTCATCACCGCCCTCGCCGAAGGAAGGCTCGCCGCCAACGTGACAGTGACAGTGCCCACCCACGAACAGATCGCGCTGATCGGCGCCGGCCCCTCGGGCCTCGCCGGTGCCCGCAACCTGCAGAAGCACGGCATTCCCTTCCAGGGCTTCGAGGCGCACAGCGACGTGGGCGGGCTGTGGGACATCGCGAACCCGCGCTCCACGGTCTACCACTCGGCGCACCTGATCTCGAGCAAGAGGACCACCGAGTTCAGCGAATTCCCGATGCCCGACACGGTGGCCGACTACCCGAGCCACCGCGAGCTGCGCCGCTACTTCAGCGACTTCGCCACGCGTTTCGGGCTGCGCGAGCACTACCGCTTCGGCACGCGCGTGCTGCGCGTGGAGCCGACCTCGGACGCGCCCGACACCACCTGGCAGGTCAGCGTGGGCCCGGCCGACGGCGATGGCGAGGAGGGCGTGGAGACCTTCGAATTCAAGGGCGTGGTGATCGCCAACGGCACGCTGTCCGAGCCCAAGCATCCGCGCTTCGACGGCCACTTCGAGGGTGAGCTGCTGCACACCAGCGACTACAAGCATGCCGAGATCTTCAAGGGCAAGCGGGTGCTGATCGTGGGCGCGGGCAACTCGGGCTGCGACATCGCGGTCGACGCGGTGCACTACGCGAAGTGCGTGGACATCTCGGTGCGGCGCGGCTACTACTTCGTGCCCAAGTACGTGTTCGGCAAGCCGGCCGACACGCTCGGCGGCAGCAAGCCGCTGCCGCCATGGCTCAAGCAGCGGCTGGACGCCATGGTGCTGCAGTGGTTCACCGGCGACCCCACGCGCTTCGGCTTTCCGAAGCCCGACTACCGCATGTACGAGTCGCACCCGATCGTCAATTCGCTGATCCTGCACCACATCGGCCATGGCGACATCGCGGTGCGCGCCGACGTCGAGCGGCTGGCCGGCCACACCGTGTACTTCAAGGACGGCGGCACGCACGACTACGACCTGATCCTCACCGCCACCGGCTATGCGCTGCACTATCCGTTCATCGACCGCGCGCTGCTCGACTGGCAGGGCATGGCGCCGCGGCTGCACCTCAACATCTTCTCGCCGCGCTTCGAGAACCTCGCGGTGCTCGGCATGATCGAGGCCAGTGGCATCGGCTGGCAGGGACGCTACGAGCAGGCCGAGCTGGTGGCGCGCTACCTGCGCGCGCAGGCGGCGGGCTCGCCCAAGGCCGCGGCGCTGCGCGAGGCCGCCAAGGGTCCGGCGCCCGACCTTTCCGGCGGCTACAAGTACCTGCAGCTCGAGCGCATGGCCTACTACGTGCACAAGGACACCTACCGCGCCGCGGTGCGCGCCGCCTCGGCGGCGCTGGCCGATCCGGGCTGAGCCGACGAAAAAAGGACACGCGCCCATGCTGCCCGTCGACGAGATCCGCCTGCACTTCAATCCGGCCTCGCTGGTGCTGCTCAACGTGGTGCTGGGCTTCCTGATGTTCGGCATCGCGCTCGACACGCGCATCGAGGACTTCAAGCGCGTGGCGCGCATGCCCGGCGCGATGGCGGTGGGCATCGGCGCGCAGTTCGTCGTGCTGCCGGCCGTGACCTTCGCGCTCACGCTGGTCCTAAAGCCCGCCCCGAGCATCGCGCTCGGCATGATCCTGGTGGCCTGCTGCCCGCCGGGCAACATCTCGCAGATCCTCACGCACCGCGCGGGCGGCAACGTGGCGCTGTCGGTGTCGATGACCGCGATCTCGAACGCGCTGTCGATCGTGCTGATGCCGCTGAACTTCGCCTTCTGGGGCGGGCTGCATCCGACCGCCGCGCCGCTGCTCCAGACCATCGCGCTCGATCCGCTCGACATGCTGGGCCACATCGTGATGATCATCGGCATCCCCTTCGTGCTCGGCGTGGCCTGCGCGCACCGGCTGCCGGGGCTCACGGCGCGCATCAAGAAGCCGGCGCGGATCCTGAGCTTCCTCGCGCTGATCGCCTTCATCGTCGGCGCGATCGCGGGCAACTGGCGCTACTTCCTCGACTACGTGGGGCTGGTGCTGCTGGCCGTGGTGCTGCACGATGCGCTGGCCTTCGGCACCGGCTACCTCTGCGCGCGGCTGTCGGGGCTGGCCGACTACGACCGGCGCGCGGTGGCGATCGAGGTCGGCATCCGCAACGCGGGGCTCGGGCTGGTGCTGATCTTCAGCTTCTTCGGCGGGCTCGGCGGCATGGCGGTGGTGGCCGGCGTCTGGGGCTTCTGGGACATCATCGCGGGCCTCGCGCTCGCGAGCTGGTGGGGCCGCCGGCC
>NZ_JBZAYE010000881.1:0-2453 GCF_058244205.1 Variovorax sp. 20P10.2.4 | reverse complement strand
GGAAGGCGCGGTCTCCTCGACCACGGACACCGGCCATGCCTCGCCCGCCGGCGGTTCGTTCGCGATGAACCCGGACGGCACGATCAACAAGACGCTGTGGACCGACTTCGCCAGCCGCGGCATCCACGAGCAGGCCGTCAAGACGAAGGCGCTGGCCACGGCCTACTACGGCACGGCACCCAAGTACGCCTATTGGGACGGCGGCTCCACGGGCGGTCGCCAGGGCCTGAACCTGGCGCAGAACAATCCCGCCGACTTCGACGGCATCGTCGCCAACTACCCGGCCATCCACTGGACCCGCTTCATCACGGCGGAGCTCTACCCCCAGATCGTCTTCCAGCGCGACCTGGGCGGCGTCGCGCCGACCCAGGCCCAGCAGGACCTGGTCTCCAACGCGGCCATCGCCGCCTGCGACCTGGTGGGCGGCCAGCACCTCGGCTACGTGCTCGATCCGCAGTCCTGCAGCTACGACCCGACGACGGACGCCAGCGTGCTCTGCACCGCCGATGGCGGCACCAACGCCACCGCCGCCTGCGTGAGCAAGGCACAGGCCCGGGCCATCAACAAGATCTGGTACGGCATGACGGCCGACGGCTCGGCGCCGGCCCCCGCGGTCGACAACGGCTGGTCCGCGGCCTCGTCCTCCACGCTGCTCGGCACGGGCAACCAGCGCTGGTACGGCCTGACGCGCGGCACTTCGCTCTACGGCGCGATGTTCTCCGCCTTCGGCCTCAACGGCCTGGCGAGCCCGAACGGCGCCTTCCCCATCGCCTCGGACCAGGTCGCGCTCGAGCTGCAGAACTCCACCCTCGGCGATCCGTCGTTCCTGAACGCGACCGGCAACGGCCAGTCGCTCTGGAAGCAGTTGAGCCATGCGCAACTGAGCAATGCCTACGACCGGGGCCTCGCGCTGCAGGCGGAGTTCGGGAACATCAACACCGACAACCCGGACCTCTCGGCATTCAAGAACCGCGGCGGCAAGCTGCTGACCTGGCACGGCCTGGCGGACGAACTCATCATGCCGCAGGGCACGGTGAACTACTACAACAGCGTCGTCGCGAAGATGGGCGGCCTGAGCGACGTGCAGGGCTTCTACCGGCTCTACCTGGTGCCGGGCGCCGGCCACGGCGACCCGAACGGCACCTCGAACCCGGGCGCGGCGGTTCCCTACTTCACGCCGACCCAGTTCTACGACACGCTGACGGCCTGGGTGGAGCAAGGCAAGGCGCCCGAGGCGCTGACGCTCCAGTCCCCCGGCGCGGCGCCGAAGACCCGCCCGATCTGCGTGTACCCGAAGAAGATCACGTACACCAGCGGCGATGCGGGATCGGCCGCGAGCTACACCTGCTCGTAGCGTTCAGTCCAGCTCGAGCAACCGCCCCGGGTTCAGGAGATTGCGGGGATCGAGCGCGCGCTTGATGTCCCGCATCAGCGCCAGGGCCACGGGCGACTTGGTCCTTCGCAGCTCCCGCAGCTTCGACTGCCCGATGCCGTGCTCAGCCGAGATCGATCCGCCGTGGGCCGCGACGCCGTCGTAGACCACGCGCGAGATCAGCGCCGCCTGCGCTTCGTCGAAGGTGAGCGCGCCCGGCGGGCCCTGGACGTTGTAGTGCAGGTTGCCATCTCCCACATGGCCCAGCGTGATCAGGCGGATCGCGGGCAGCGCGTCGCGCAGCGCCCGGTCGGTGGCCTCGAGGAACGCCGGGATGCGCGAGATCGGCACCGAGATGTCGTGCTTGAGGTTCGCCCCCTCCTTGGCCTGCGCCAGCGGGATCGACTCGCGCGCATGCCACAGCCGATTCGACTGGTCGATGCTCTCGGCGATCACGGCGTCGGTGATGACCTCGCGTTCCAGCGCCTGCTCCAGCAAGGTGTCGAACAGCGCCCGTACCTGCGCCTGCGAGCCCTCGGCCGACTGCTCGATCAGCACGCACCAGGGCGTGTCGTCGGAGATCGGCGCCTTGAACGCCGGGAAGTGAAGCGCGACCAGCGCGAGCGCTTCGCGCCCCATGAGCTCGAAACCCGAGAGCGAGGCACCGAGCCGGTCGCGCGCCAGCGCGAGCAGTTCGAGCGCCGCCGCCGCCGACGGCACCGCCACCCACGCCGTCGATTGCGCGACGGGACGCGGGAACAGCTTCAAGGTGGCCGCGGTGATCACGCCCAGCGTGCCTTCGCTGCCGATGTAGAGGTTGCGCAGGTCGTAGCCCGTGTTGTCCTTGCGCAGGCCCGACAGCCCTTCCCAGACGCGGCCGTCGGGCGTGACCACCTCCAGGCCCAGGCACAGGTCGCGCGCATTGCCGTAGCGCAGCACCTGCGTGCCGCCGGCGTTGCTCGCCAGGTTGCCGCCGATGGTGCAGCTGCCTTCCGCGGCCAGGTTGTGCCGGTCGAGCTCGCGCACGCGGTTCAGGCGCGCCGTGCTCAGCACCAGCTGCGTGCCCGAGTCGTCGGGCACC
>NZ_JBZAYE010000880.1:0-2456 GCF_058244205.1 Variovorax sp. 20P10.2.4 | reverse complement strand
ATGCCGACGTGGTGCGCGGCCACGGTCTGATCCTGCTGGCCGCGGCCTGCTGGGCCGCCTGCATCGTCTACGGACGCGCCCATCGATGGACCACGCCGCCGTTCCAGCTGCTGCCCTGGCAGATGCTGTTGGCGAGCAGCGCGCAACTGCTGCTGGCGCTGGCCATCGAGGGCGTGCCGCGCATCGCGTGGTCGATGGAGCTGGTCGCGCTGCTGGGCTACAGCAACCTCATCGGCACCGTGCTCGCCTACTGGGCGATGAACACCGTGAACCGTGACCTGCCGGCCTCCGTGACCTCGATGGGGCTGCTGGGCGTGCCGGTGGTGGGCCTGCTGGCGGCCGACCTCGCGCTGGGCGAAAGGCCCGATGGCGCGCTGCTGCTGGCGACGGGGCTGATCGTGGCGGGCATCGCGATCTCGAACTGGGTGCGCCGATCGCGGCGATGACGGTGCGATCAGTGCCCGGGATAGTGCCCCGCGGCAATGTCCTGCAGCAGCGTTGCGTGCGTCGGCTCCCAGCCGAGCACTTCGCGCGTCCTGGCATTGGCGGCGGGCGCGTCGGCGCCGAAGAACATGCCGAGCCAGTCGAAGTGCGAAGCCGCGCGGTCGGCGGGGATTGACTCGGCCGGCACGTCGAGGAACCGGCCCAGCGCCGTCGCTATGTCCTTGGTGGCGATGCCTTCCTCGGCGACCGCATGCAGGACAGTGCCCGGTGGCGCCTTGTCGATCGCGAGCTGCACGAGCTTGCCGGCATCGAGCCGATGGACGGCCGGCCAGCGGTTGAGGCCTTCGCCCAGGTACGCCGCGACGCCCTTGGTTCGCGCGATCCGGGCCAGCGTTGCGACGAAGCCGTGGTCGCCGCCGGCGCCATGCACTGTCGGTGCGAACCGCACGACCAGCGAGCGGATGCCGCGCTGCGCCAGGTCGAGCGTGTACGCCGCATTCGCGATGCGTGGATGGGTCGCGGCCGCGGGCATGTCCGCTTCGGTGCCCACGCGCCCGGGCGCCAGGCCCAGCGTGCCCGAGGCGATCAGCAGCGGGCCGCCGGTTCCCTGCAGGACGTCGGCGAAGGCGTCGATGGCGGCGCGGTCGGTCCGGGCCGCCGCGGCCATCTGGGAGAAGTCGTGGTTGTAGCCGAGGTGCACCACGCCTTCCGCGCGCGCCGCCGCGGCGCGCAGGCTCGCAACATCGTCCAGCGAGCCGCGCACGACCTCGGCGCCCAACTGCTCGATCCTGGCGGCGGCTTCGTCGTTGCGGGCGAGGCCCAGCACCTGGTGCCCGGCCGCGAGGAGTTCGGCGACGCTGGCCGAGCCGATCCAGCCCGACGCGCCAGTGACAAGAATCTTCATCGAATGCTCCAGTGATGTCATTAAGTGACATCAGTATAAACCTATGATGTCACACTGTGTCAACACTTGGGAGGTCCGATGGGTCGTTGGGAGCCCGATGCGGCAGGACGCTTTCGCGTGGCCGCCATGGAGCTGTTCGCGGAGATCGGCTATGAGCAGACCACGGTGGCGGCCATCGCGCAGCGCGCCGGTCTCACGCCGCGCACTTTCTTTCGCCACTTCGCGGACAAGCGCGAAGTGCTGTTCAACGGCTCGGAGCTGCTGCAGCAATCGATGACGGCCGCGCTCGCCGCCGCGCCTGCGCGTGCCTCGGCCATGGAGGCGGTGGCCATCGCGCTGAGGGGCGCCGCGGATTTCTTCGACGAGGAGCGCCGCCGCTACGCCCACCAGCGCGCCACCGTGATCGCCGCCACGAGCGAGTTGCACGAACGCGAGCTGATCAAGCTGGCCAGGTTGTCAGAGGCCCTCGCGGCCGCCTTGCGCGCCAGGGGCGTGGAGAAGTCCGATGCAAGCCTCGCGGCCGAGGCGGGCATCGCGGTGTTCCGCATCGCGTTCGCGCAATGGGTCCAGGCCTCCGAGCGACGCAGCTACAGCGAGATCGTCGATGCGTCGCTGGCGAGCCTGAAGGCGCTGGTGGCCGTCTAAGAGTCTGCGCGGCAGCGCCGGCTCCCACGCCCTTCGCCGCGGCACTTGTGTCTGTCGACACGCGCAAGTTACTTCCTGGAGCACCCCCGCTCTACCCACCTTTTGCAAGCCTTGCACGGGCTCCCGGCGCGGGGCTTTCTGCGAGCGACGAGCCCCTTCCTCATTCGCAGGCGCCGCGGCGCGCCCGCGTGCCCGACACGAAAAGAAACTGCCCTGGCATGGGGTACCCCCTGGTGATTTCACGCGGGGGTACGTCTATTTACATTTCGCCGGCCGGATCCTGCCGACGTCTCATCCCAAGCCCACTGCGTGCATCCGGGCGAATCGCGTGGCTGGAGAAACCGGCATGGTTTCTGGACCCGCAATGGGAGCACACGATGAACACGACATTCGAGACGATCTGGACCGGAACACCGCACGTGGGGGCGGCCGCACCCGGGGCCGCGCGGCGCCACGGCAAGAG
>NZ_JBZAYE010000088.1:0-18095 GCF_058244205.1 Variovorax sp. 20P10.2.4 | reverse complement strand
TCGCGGACCTGCGGCTGCGCGGCAACGAGCACGGGCCGGCGCTGGTCGCGCGGCTGCGCGAACTGCATGGCGAGTTTCCGGTGGTCTTCATCACCGGCGAGACCTCGTCCGAGGCCTTGCGCGAAGCGCGCGCCACGCGCTGGCCGCTGCTGCACAAGCCCGTGGATGCGCAGACCTTGCGCGCGACGATCGAGTCGCTGCTGGCGCCGTCGGCCCGGCTTTGAGTTTTATTTATCTGAGTTGAAAATTAGACTGAATATTTTTCATGCCGATGTAACGAACAAACACCATCCTTTGGTTTTCATTTCGACGGAACTCTTCCCGCAGCGCAGCCCTGCCTTGCGGAACCCGTCTTCTTTTCCAGAGGTTCATGGTGTTCACGACGCCCCAGTCTTTTTCCAAACGCTTCCTCGCGGTGGCCTGCGCAGTCTTTCTCGCCTCGTGCGGGGGCGGCTCGGGCAACAGCGGATTCGCTTTTCTTCCTCCGCCCGCCGACCAGGGTTCGGGCGGCTCCGGCGGCCCCGGCACGCCTGAGGACCCGAACGCGCGCCACGCCGCGGCCGTGAGCCTGCAGGGCGACGGCCACGGCGACGTGGAGTCGCTCGACACCGCGCTCGCCTGCGACACCCAGTGCAGCGCCGACTACGCCCAGGGCACGAGCGTCAAGCTCATCGCCACCGCCGCGCGCGGCTCGGTCTTCGACGGCTGGCAAGGCGCCTGCGAAGGCACCGAGGTCTGCGAACTGACGATGGACGAGGCGCGCAACGTGGTGGCGAAGTTCTCGCTGGCCGCGAACGCCGCGCCCACCGGCACCTGGTTCAAGGGCGACACCCATGTGCACGACGACCACTCGGACGACGGCAGCGCGCCGCGCCAGCTCAACAAGGACAAGGCCAAGGGCAACCTCTCGCTCGCCGACCAGATCGGCCAGGCCGGCCGCACCGGCCTGGACTTCGTGCCCTTCACCGACCACCGCACCTACGACCAGCATTACGACCCGCTGTGGGAGTCGTCGTCGCTGCTGCTGATCCGCGGCGAGGAAGCCAACGGCAAGCCGCACGCCATCGCGCTCGGCGGCGTGGACTCGGTCGAGCAGGGAGCCATGCATCCGGACCGCGCGCAGTTCGCGCTGGTCCAGCAGTCGATCTGGGATGCGCACGCGCAGGGCGCCATCTGGTCGGTCGCGCATGCCGACGATGGCGAGACGAATTCCGACGGCACGCCGAACGTGAATGCCAACGTGCAGGGTGTCAACCTGGTCGAGGTCTGGAACCGCTCCAAGAGCCCCGACAAGCAGATGGACTACGCCGAGAACCGCTGGAACGCGGGCTTCCGCTTCGGCGTGGCCGGCGCCAGCGACAACCACTTCCGCGAGTACTGGGGCGCGCCCTACCTCAACAGCCCCGGCATGCCGGTGACCAAGGTGCTGGCCAAGGGCTACAACGAGCGCGGCATCCTCGAGGCGCTGCGCGCGGGCTACACCAGCCTGTCGATCAACCCGACCGGCCCCGGCGTCTCGATGACCACGGACCTCAAGGGCGGCGGCTACACCGCCATGAGCGGCGACGAGGTCTTCGTGCCCGCGGGCACCACCGGCCACCTGCGCATCGGCGTGCAGCGCGCCGCCGGCATGGACGTGCTGCTGTTCCGCATGCCCGGCAAGAGCGCCGGCCCGATGAAGACCTTCAAGCCGACCCGCGACGACGAGACCTACACGGTCGACATCACCGCCGGCTCGCAGCCCGACTGGTACCGCGTCGAGGTGCGCGGCATCAACGTGCCCATTCCGCCGGCCGCGGCCGCGATGGAGCTCAAGGCCGCCGTGTCGCCGATCTTCGTCTCGCCGGCCCCGGTCGAGGCCAAGGCCGAGATCGCCGTGCCGAAGGAAGACAGCGTGGCCGACGGCGCGCTGCGCGTCGCCGGTGCGCGCGGCGACTTCGCCGGCTTCCCCGACCTCGTGACCGCCGACGGCGTGACGCACGTGGTCACCGAGATGCATGGCGATGCCACCAGCACCGTGGTCTACCGCCGCCGCGATGCCAAGGGCGTCTGGAGCGATGCCGGCCAGACGCTGAGCGGCAAGGGCCAGGCGCGCTTCCCGCGCGTGGCCGTGCGCGGCAACGACGTCTGGGTGGCGTGGGAGGAAGACGCGGTGCAGGTGCCGCACCGCCCGGTCATCAACCTGCGCCATTCGGCCGACGGCGGCGCGACCTGGGCCTCGACCGACACCGTGCGCTCGCTCGAGGGCCGTGCCGAGCATCCGGACGTCGCCGTGGCCGCGAGCGGCAAGCCGGTGCTGGCCTGGCAGGAGATCCAGGCCGACCAGCCCTTCGACATCATGGTGCAGGAGGTCGGCACCGACGCGCAGCCGCGCAACCTCTCGCGCGCCGGCAAGTCGGTCGACGCCGGCGTGCTCGACGACACGCGCTCGCCGCACTACCCGGCCTCGGTGCTGCCGAACCTGACGGTCGCGGCCGACGGCCGCGTCGCCGTGGCCTGGCAGGACAACCGCAACGACCAGGATCCGCTGTGGACCGGTGCCGCCGCTTACGGCGACGGCTCGAACCCCGACGACTGGCAGGTGCAGGTCGCGGTGCGCGACGCCGCCGGCGCCTGGAAGACGCCCGTGAGCCTCGGCGCCACCGACCGCGCCGATCGCCACCCCGACGTGATCTTCGGCGGCAACGGCGACCTGGTCGTGGCCTGGGAAAGCAAGGAGCAGGAGCCGGCCGGCAAGAACATCGCGGTGCTCGCGGCGGTGTCGGGCGACGGCGGCGCGACCTTCTCGGCCCCCACGGTGCTGGCCGCGGAGCCGACCACCATGAGCCAGCGCCCGCGCCTGGGCGTGGACAAGGACGGCTCGGTGCGCGTGGTCTGGTTCGACTCGCGCTCGGCCGACTGGCGCTGGCGCGTGATGACCGCGGTCTACAAGAAGCCCGCGGGCTGGGACACCGGCACGCTGCTCAAGGGCTCCGGCATCAACACCTGGCCCGTGACCTCGGGCGGCGTCATCGCCTTCGCGAGCACGCGCAACGCCACGCGGCTGCAGCGCGACGCGACGCAGCAGGTGTTCCTGCTGTCCGCGAAGTAGGCGGACCCCGCTTTCGAACCCGATGCCCCGCCGATGCGGGGCATTTTTCATGGAGCCGATGCCTGAAGAAAGGGCTCCCACATGCCCGGGAATACCCTCTGCCAACCCAGGCCCTTTCTTGCCTACATTGCTTGTATGCAAGATTTCCGACGACTTGCATGCAAATAACACAGGAGATTGCCATGCGTCGTTTCACCCGCTCCCTGTTCGGCCAGGTCGTGCTCGCCCTGCTGATCGGCGTGGTGCTGGGCCTCTTGGCCCCGCAGTTCGCCGTCAAGCTCAAGCCGCTGGGCGACGGCTTCATCAAGCTGATCAAGATGATCATTCCCGTGCTGGTCTTCTGCGTGGTGGTGCATGGCATCGCCGGCGCGGGCGACCTGAAGCGCGTGGGCCGCGTCGGCGTGAAGGCGCTGATCTACTTCGAGCTGCTCACTACCATCGCGCTGGCGATGGGGCTGGTGCTGGCCTTCGTGTTCCAGCCCGGCGTGGGCATGAACGTCGATCCGGGCAAGCTCGATCCGGCCGCGATGAGCGCCTATGCCTCCAATGCCGACAAGCTCACCAGCGGCGGCACGGTCGAGTTCCTGATGAAGCTGATCCCCACCACGGTGGTGAACGCCTTCGCGACCGGCGACGTGCTGCAGGTGCTGCTGTTCGCGGTGCTGTTCGGCTGCGCGCTGTCGCTGCTCGGCGAGCGCGGCAAGCCGGTGGCGGTGGTGGTGGACGCGCTCTCGCTGGTGCTGTTCAAGATCATGGGCATCCTCATCAAGCTGGCGCCGCTGGGCGTGCTCGGCGCGATCGCCTTCACGGTGGGCCAGTACGGCGTGGGCTCGCTCAAGCAGCTCGGCATGCTGATCGCGCTGTTCTATCTCGCGGTGCTGGTGTTCGTGTTCGTGGTGCTGGGCTTCGTGATGCGCATGTCGGGCTTCAGCCTCTGGAAGCTGCTGCGCTACCTGCGCGAAGAGCTCGCGATCGTGTTCGCCACCACCTCGTCGGACAGCGTGCTGCCGCAGATCATGGCCAAGCTGCGCCGCATGGGCATCCGCGACTCGACGGTGGGCCTGGTGATCCCCACCGGCTACTCGTTCAACCTCGACGCCTTCTCGATCTACATCACGCTGGCGGCGGTGTTCATCGCGCAGGCCACCAACACGCCGATCACGATGACCGACCTGCTGACGATCCTCGCGATCTCGCTGGTCACCTCCAAGGGCGCGCACGGCGTGCCGGGCTCGGCGATCGTGGTGCTGGCCGCCACCCTGCATGCGATTCCGGCCATTCCCGCGATCGGGCTGGTGCTGGTGCTGTCGGTCGACTGGTTCATGGGCATCGCGCGCGCGCTCGGCAACCTGATCGGCAACTGCGTGGCGACGGTGGCGATCGCGGCCTGGGAAGGCGACATCGACCGCGAGCGCGCCCATGCGGTGCTCGACGGCCGCGCGACACCCGATGAACCGGCGCTGGCAGAATCCGGCGCGCCGCCCGTCGGCGCCGCCCTCGAACGCCACTGAAGCAAGCCACCCGCCGCCCCGCCACCGATGAGCTCCACCGAAGTCAGCCCCACCGTCATCGCCGAGCGCGTGGTCGAGGCGATCCTCGCGCAGAAGCTCGCCCCCGGCGAGCGGCTCGGCGAGCAGGCGCTGGCCGAGAACTTCGCGGTCAGCCGCACCATGGTGCGCGAGGCGCTGATGCAGCTGCAGGCACGCGGCTTCGTCGAGGTGCAGTCGCGCCGCGGCTGGTACGTGGTCGAGCCCTCGGCCGAGGAGGCGCGCGACGCCTTCCGCGCGCGCCGCATCATCGAGTCGGGCATCCTCTCGGAGCCCGAGGGCCGGCCGCTGGCGAAGGTGATCCGCAAGCTGCGCGACCACATCGCCGACGAGCAGCGCGCGGTGGAAGGCGCCGATGCCGCCACCCGCGCCTTCCTGCTGGCCGACTTCCACGTCTGCCTGGCCGAGCAGCTCGGCCACCAGCTGCTGGTCGACGTGCTGCGCGACCTGACGGCGCGCACCACGCTGGCGGCCACGCTCTACCAGTCGAAGCACGAGGCCGGCCAGTCCTGCGCCGAGCACGAGGCGATCGTGGCCGCGCTCGAGCGCGGCGACAGCGCGCGCGCACGCAGCCTGATGCTGGCCCACATCGGCAACGTCGAGCGCGCGCTCGAGGTCGAGGCCAGCGCCGAACCCGATGCCTCGGCACGGCTGCGCGCCACGCTGGCGCCGGTGGCCTTGCCGCGCGCCAAGCGCTGAGAAACGTGCATTAGGTCCGCGCCGGCCGCCGGCGGCGGCGCACGAAGGGGCCGGCGACTACAGAGGCGGCCCGGCGGGCTCGGCTACAGTCCGGGTCAACCATGAACTCTCCCCAACTCCAGCGCGGCGTGTTCCTCGCCCTGCTTGCCATCGTCACCGTCGCCTTCCTGTGGGTGCTGATGCCGTTCTTCGGCGCGGTGCTCTGGGGCGTGTCGCTCGCGATCCTGTTCACGCCGCTCTACAAGTGGCTGCTCAGGAAGATGCGCGGCAAGCCCAACGCGGCGGCGCTGTCCACGCTCGCGATCTGCCTGGTGATCGTGATCCTGCCGCTGGCGATGATCGGCGTGTCGCTGGTGCAGGAAGTGGCGCTGGTCACGCAGAGCATCCGCTCGGGGCAGATCAACTTCGCGGCCTACTTCCAGCAGATCCTGGCCGCCACGCCGCAATGGCTGCTGAACCTGGTCGAGCGCTTCAACCTCGGCGACGCGGCGGCCTGGCAGGCGCGCATCTCGACCATCGCCGGCCAGGGCAGCCAGCTGATCGCGAGCCAGGCGCTGGCCATCGGGCAGAACACCTTCGACTTCGTGGTCAGCTTCTTCGTGATGCTGTACCTGCTCTATTTCCTGGTGCGCGACGGCGCCTCGCTGTCGAAGACCATGCGCGACGCGCTGCCGCTGGCCAAGCCGCACACGCACTACCTGCTCAACAAGTTCACCACCGTGATCCGCGCCACCATCAAGGGCAACGTGGCGGTGGCGGTGGCGCAGGGCGCGCTGGGCGGGCTGGCGTTCTGGTTCCTCGGCGTGCAGGGCGCGCTGCTGTGGGCGGTGCTGATGGCCTTCCTGTCGCTGCTGCCCGCCGTGGGCGCGGCGCTGATCTGGGGCCCGGTGGCGATCTACTTCCTCGCCACCGGCCATTTCTGGCAGGGCGGCATCCTGATCTTCGTCGGCGTGTTCGTGATCGGCCTGGTCGACAACATCCTGCGCCCGGTGCTGGTGGGCAAGGACACGCAGATGCCCGACTACATCGTGCTGATGTCCACCATCGGCGGCATGGCGATCTTCGGCATCAACGGCTTCGTGATCGGGCCGGTGGTGGCGGCGCTGTTCATGGCGGCATGGAGCCTGTTCGCCGATTCGGGCCACGTGGGCACGGGCCACGAAAAGCCGGCCGACGAGGCCGAGGACGGCCGCCACCACGGCCAGCACGGCGGCCAACACGAGGGCCAGCACAAGGGCTGAAGCCGGTTCCCGGGGCCGGCCGTTCGCGCCGACCTGCGCGCATTTCGCGCGTGCATTCGCGCATTCCGTCGCATGGCGCTGGGCAGCGGCCGCCGCCTTTGGGATCGTCGGGTCTTCCATCCACCACGACGAGGACCGCCATGCACCTTCCCGCTTTCCTGCCCCGCCCGGCCGCGCGCACCCTGTACGCCGCGACCGCCGTCGCCGCCCTCGCGGCCGCCACGCTCGTCCCGCTGAGCGCGCGGGCCGCCGACCTCAGCCTGAACGTGGCCGAGGGCCCGGCCACCGAGGCCACGCTCTACATCGCGCTGTACGCCGATGCCGCCAGCTTCGGCGCCAGCAAGCCGCTGGCCTCGCAGAGCCTGCCGCTGCGCGAGGGCAAGGCGCGCGTGGTGTTCGCGGGCCTGGCGCCGGGCCGCTATGCGGTGCGCGCCTATGCCGACGAGAACGGCAACGGCAAGCTCGACACCAACCTCGTGGGCCTGCCGACCGAGCGCTACGGCTTCTCGAACGATGCCAAGGGCAAGCTCGGCGCGCCCGACTTCGAGGCCGCGGCGATCGGCGTCGACGCCGACCTGCAGAGCGCCATCCACCTGCGCTGAGGAGGCCGCCATGCAACGACGCGAACTGCTGCGCCTGCTGGCCGGCACCGGCGCCCTGCCCCTGCTCGCGCCCTGGGCCCGGGCGGCGGGCGCGGCCGGCGAGGAGAACTGGCAGGCCCAGTTCGAGGCCGCCGACGCCCCCTGGAAGATCGGCTTCGCCACCCCGCCCGGCGACCTGCCGCCGACCCACGCCACGGTGCGCGGGCGCTTCCCCGACGCGGTGGCCGGCACGCTGTTCCGCGTCGGCCCCACCGGCCACGACCTGGGCGGCGAGCGCTACCACCACTGGTTCGACGGCGACGGCATGGTGCACCGCTTCGCGATCGCGGGCGGCGAGGTGCTGCACCAGGGCCGCTACGTGGCCACGCCCAAGCGCGTGGCCGAGCTGCGCGCCGGGCGCCGGCTGGTCGAGGCCTTCGGCACCGTGCCGCCGGGCGTGGAGCCGCCGACCTCGCCCGATGCCATCAACGTCGCCAACACCAGCGTGCTGCCGTTGCAGGGCGAGGTGCTGGCGCTGTGGGAAGGCGGCTCGGCCACGCGCCTCGATGCGCGCACGCTCGACACGCTGGGCCTGAAGACCTGGCGCGCCGATCTCGCGGGCATGCCGTTCTCGGCCCATCCGAAGGTGGACCCCGACGGCACGGTCTGGAACTTCGGCGTGAGCTCGGGCGCGAGCCTGCTCGCGCTCTACGAGATCGCGCCCGAGGGCACGCTGCGCCGCGCCGCCGCGGTGCCGGTGCCCGACCTGCCGATGGTCCACGACTTCGCCGTGACCGAGCGGCACCTGGTGTTCCTGATGCCGCCGCTGGTGTACGACGGCAAGCGCAAGGAAGCCGGCGCCAGCTTCCTCGATGCCCATGTCTGGCGGCCCGAACTCGGCATGCGTGCGCTGGTGGTCGACAAGCGCGACTGGGAGCGAAGGCAGATGCTGACCCTGCCGGCCGGCTTCCTGTTCCATGTCGGCAATGCCTGGGAGGAAGACACGCCGCGCGGCCCGCGCATCCACATCGACTACGTGCGCACCGAGGACGCCGAGTCGGTGTTCACGACCAACCGCGAGCTGATGCGCGCGCGCCGCGTGCGCCAGAACGAACCGCGCCTGACCGTCGCCACGCTCGACCTGGCCGCCGGCCGGGCCACGCAGAAGGTGCTGCCGCTGGAGGCCGAGTTCCCGCGCATCGATCCGCGCCGCGTCGGCCTGCGCCATCGCCAGGTGATCCATGCCACGCTGACGCGGCCCGACGTGCCGGGCTTCCAGGCGGTGGCGCGCACCGACGTCGAGAGCGGCCGCAGCGAGCGCTTCGTCCATGGCGCGCAGTCGATCGTCGAGGAGCATGTGTTCGTGCCCGACGGCAGGAAGCCGGGCTGGGTGCTGGGCACCTCGCTCGACTTCGGCCGCAAGTGCACGGTGCTGTCCTGCTTCGCGGCCGACCACCTGGCGGCGGGGCCGGTGGCGCAGGCCACCTTGCCCTACGCGCTGCCGCTGGGGCTGCACGGGGCTTTCGTGAAGGCCTGAGGCGCGAGGGGACGCCTCAGGCGTCCCACCAGCCTTCGTCGAAACGCCCCTGCAGGAAGGCCACGAAGCTCGACACCTTGCCCGGCACCAGCTTGGGCGAGGGAAAGACGGCGTGGATCTCCTGCTCGGGCAGCGCATGGTCGGCCAGCACAGCGCGCACCTTGCCCGCGGCCAGCGACTCGCTGGCCACGTAGCGCGGCATCAGAGCGATGCCCAGGCCGTCGCGCGCGGCCGCCAGCACGGCCGAGAGGTTATTGGAGCGGAAGCGGCCCGACACCGGCACCGTCACCGGCTCGCCCTTGGGCGTGTGCATGCGCCAGAACTCGTCGCCCACCACGCTGCTGTAGATCAGCGCCACGTGCGCGCTGAGGTCCTGCGCGCGCTTGGGCGTGCCGTGCTTCTTGAGGTAGGCCGGCGAGGCGACCATGGCCCAGGGGTTGGCGCCCAGGTAGCGCGCGCCCAGCGAGGAATCGGCCAGCTTGCCCATGCGCACCGCCACGTCGATGCCCTGCGCGATCAGGTCCACGTAGCGGTCCTCGAAGCTCAGGTCGATCTGCACCTGCGGATAACGGCGCATGTACTCGAGCGCGAGCGGCACCACCACGCGGCGGCCGAAGGCCACCGAGGTGCCGACGCGCAGCAGGCCCTGGGCCTGGTTCTGGCGCAGCTGCACCACGCTGTCGGCCTCCTCGGCGTCGCGCACGATCGACTTGCACTTCTCGTAGTAGAGCGCGCCGGGCTCGGTGAGGCTCACGCCGCGCGTGTTGCGGTTGAGCAGCCTTACTTTCAGGCGCGCCTCGGTGGCGGCGATCTGCTTGGTCACCGTGGGCTGGGTGGTGTGGAACTCGAGCGCGGCCTTCGAGAAGCTGCCGGTCTCCACCACGCGCACGAACATTTCCATTGCCAACAGCCGGTCCATCGCCACTCCTTCGGATCGCCGCCATCCTAATCACTTATTCCGCAATGGAATAGGTTTTATGGTCCCGTGCCGTCTTCTTGGAATCCCCCCCGCTTCCTACAGTGGACCCAAGCTTTTAAGGAGACTTTCAATGGCAAAGATGACCGCGGTCCAGGCCGCCGTGCTGGTGATGGAGAAGGAGGGCGTGACGCAGGCCTTCGGCGTGCCCGGTGCCGCCATCAATCCGATGTACTCGGCGCTGCGGCAACGCGGCAGCATCGCGCACATCCTCGCGCGCCACGTCGAGGGCGCCTCGCACATGGCCGAAGGCTACACCCGCGCCGTCGCCGGCAACATCGGCGTGTGCATCGGCACCTCGGGCCCCGCGGGCACCGACATGATCACGGGCCTGTACTCGGCCTGGGCCGACTCGATCCCGATCCTGTGCATCACCGGCCAGGCACCGCGCGCGCGCCTCTACAAGGAAGACTTCCAGGCGGTCGACATCGAATCGATCTCCAAGCCGGTCACCAAGTGGTCGGTGACGGTGCGCGAACCCGGCCAGGTGCCGCAGGTGTTCCAGCAGGCCTTCCACCTGATGCGCTCGGGCCGCCCGGGCCCGGTGCTGATCGACCTGCCCTTCGACGTGCAGATGGCGCAGATCGAGTTCGACATCGACAGCTACGAACCGCTCAAGCCCTACAAGCCGGCCGCGAGCCGCGCCCAGATCGAGCGCGCGATCGAGATGCTGAACGCGGCCGAACGCCCGCTGATCGTGGCCGGCGGCGGCGTCATCAACGCCGACGCGAGCGAGCTGCTGGTGCGCTTCGCCGAAGCCACCGGCGTGCCCGTGATCCCCACGCTGATGGGCTGGGGCTCGATCCCCGACGACCATCCGCTGATGGCCGGCATGTGCGGCCTGCAGACCAGCCACCGCTACGGCAACGCCACCATGCTGGCCTCCGACTTCGTGCTGGGCATCGGCAACCGCTGGGCCAACCGCCACACCGGCTCGGTCGACGTCTACACCAAGGGCCGCAAGTTCGTGCACGTGGACATCGAACCCACGCAGATCGGCCGCGTGTTCACGCCCGACTTCGGCATCGTCTCCGATGCCAAGGCCGCGCTCGAGCTGTTCGTGCAGGTGGCCGAGGAGATGAAGGCCGCGGGCCGGCTGCCGAGCCGCCGCGAGTGGGCCAACGCGTGCATCGAGCGCAAGAGGACCATGCTGCGCAAGACCAACTTCGACGAAGTGCCGATGAAGCCGCAGCGCGTGTACCAGTGCATGAACAACAACTTCGACAACGACACCTGCTACGTCAGCACCATCGGGCTGTCGCAGATCGCCGCGGCGCAGTTCCTGCACGTCTACAACCCGCGCCACTGGATCAACTGCGGCCAGGCCGGCCCGCTGGGCTGGACCATTCCCGCCGCGCTCGGCGTGCGCGCGGCCGACCCCACGCGCAAGATCGTCGCGCTCTCGGGCGACTACGACTTCCAGTTCATGATCGAGGAACTCGCGGTGGGCGCGCAGTTCAAGCTGCCCTACATCCACATCGTGGTCAACAACTCCTACCTCGGCCTGATCCGCCAGGCGCAGCGCGGCTTCGAGATGGACTACTGCGTGCAGCTGGCCTTCGACAACATCAACGCGGGCCCCGACGCCGGCATCGAGAGCAGCTACGGCGTGGACCACATGAAGGTGGTCGAGGGCCTGGGCTGCAAGGCGATCCGCGTCAACCGCCAGGAAGAGATCGCCCCCGCGATCCGCCGCGCCGAGGCGCTGATGGCCGAGCACGGCGTGCCGGTGGTGATCGAGGTGATGCTCGAGCGCGTGACCAACATCGCGATGGGCACCGAGATCGACAACATCACCGAGTTCGAGCCGCTCGCGGAATCGCCGGCCGATGCGCCTACCGCCGTGGCGGCGGTGCTGCTGGACTGAACACGGGCCATCACCGGATCGATTCGAAGGACCACACCATGCCCAAGTTCGCAGCCAATCTCACCATGCTCTTCACCGAGCTGCCGTTCCTGCAGCGCTTCGAGGCCGCCGCCAAGGCGGGCTTCGAGGCGGTGGAGTACCTGTTCCCCTACCCCTTCGAGAAGAAGGACCTCACCGCCGCGCTGCGCGCCAACGGCCTCGTGCAGGTGCTGCACAACCTGCCGGCCGGCGACTGGGACAAGGGCGAGCGCGGCATCGCCTGCCATCCGGACCGCACCGGCGAGTTCCGCGAAGGCATCGCGATGGCCATCGACTACGCCACCGCGCTCGGCTGCCCGCAGGTCAACTGCCTGGTCGGCAAGGTGCCGGCCGGCGTGAGCCACGACATCGCCCACCGCACGGTGGTCGAGAACCTGCGCCTCGCCGCTTCCGAGCTCGAGGCGGCGGGCATCCGCCTGCTGGTCGAGCCGATCAATCCCTTCGACATTCCCGGCTTCTTCCTCAACCGCACCGAGCAGGCGATCGCGCTGATCGACGAGGTGGGCTCGGCCAACCTGCGCGTGCAGTACGACATCTACCACGCGCAGCGCACCGAGGGCGAACTGGGCAACACGCTCACGAAGCACTTCGCGCGCATCGGCCACATCCAGCTGGCCGACAACCCGGGCCGCGGCGAGCCGGGCACGGGCGAGATCAACTACCCGTGGCTGTTCCAGCACATCGATGCGCTCGGCTACGACGGCTTCATCGGCTGCGAATACAAGCCACGCGCCACCACCGTCGAAGGCCTGGGCTGGCGCGAGGCGCTGACCCGCGCGCAGTGAACGACGACACCACAAGATTCAAGGAAACCTCAGACATGACGCAACAAGCATCGCAACGCATCGGATTCATCGGCCTGGGCATCATGGGCGCGCCCATGGCGGGCCACCTGCTCGAGGCCGGCCACCAGCTGTTCGTGAACACGCACGGCAACACGCCCGAGCCCTTCATCTCGCGCGCCACCATCTGCGCCTCGCCGGTCGAGGTCGCGCGCCAGGCCGACATCGTGTTCGTGATGGTGCCCGACACGCCCGACGTGGAGAAGGTGCTGTTCGGCGAACCGGGCCGCGACGGCGTGGCCGCGGGCCTGAGCAAGGGCAAGATCGTGGTGGACTGCAGCTCGATCGATCCGATCGCCACCAAGGGCTTCGCGCAGCGCATCGAGGCGCTGGGCTGCGGCTACATCGACGCGCCGGTCTCGGGCGGCGAGGTGGGCGCCAAGGCCGCGAGCCTCACGATCATGTGCGGCGGCGACGAAGGCACCTTCGGCCGCGTGCGTCCGCTGCTCGAGAAGATGGGCAAGAACGTGACGCTGGTGGGCGGCGTGGGCGACGGCCAGGTCTGCAAGGTGGCCAACCAGATCATCGTGGCGCTGAACATCGCAGCCGTGGGCGAGGCACTGCTGTTCGCGAGCAAGGCCGGCGCCGATCCGGCCAAGGTGCGCCAGGCGCTGATGGGCGGCTTCGCGAGCTCGCGCATCCTCGAGGTGCATGGCGAACGCATGATCAAGCGCACCTTCGCGCCGGGCTTCCGCATCTCGCTGCACCAGAAGGACCTGAACCTCGCGCTGCAAAGCGCGCGTTCGCTGGGCGTGGCGCTGCCGCAAACGGCCGGCGCGGCGCAACTGATGAACGCCTGCGCGGCACTGGGCCATGGGCAGCAGGACCACTCGGCGCTGGTGCGTGCGCTGGAGGCGCTGGCGCAGCACACGGTGGCGCCGGACTGAGCCTGCGGCTCAGGTCTTCGCAGCCTCGAGGGATTCCTTGAGGTTGCGCCGCCGCCAGGCCCAGGTCTTGATCGCCTGCGGCAGGATGCCGAGGCAGGAGGCGTAGTAGGTCACCTTGAAGCCCCAGAAGCGCGGGCCGATGGGGGTGTCGCGGAACAGGTCGCCGGCCAGGATCGACAGCAGCGCCTCCTGCATGCGCCAGACGTTGCGCGGCGCCATGAACAGGCGCCGGATCGCCGGCGAGGTGATGCGGTAGATGAACCACGAGAACATCCTCGGCCCGCGCTTCATGACCTTCTCGTAGTGGCGGAACGCGCGCTCGGCCTCCCTGGCCTCGCCGCGCAGCCACAGGTCGGCGGCCGTCGCGGCCTCGAAGCCGCTGTTCATCGCGAGGTAGACGCCCGAGGAGAACATCGGGTCGACGAAGGCATAGGCGTCGCCCACCATCATGAAGCGGTCGCCGCGGCAGAACTTGGAGTCGTAGGCGTAGTTGCCGGTGGCGGTGGCGCCCTCCATCAGCGTGGCGTTCTTCAATCGCGCGGCCAGCTTGGGCGCGAGCGCGATGGTCTCCATCAGGAATTCCTCGAGGGAGGCGCCCTGGCGGCGCTTGAAGTAGGCCGGCGAGGCCACCGCGCCGACGCTCACGGTGCCGTCCTTGAGCGGGATGTACCAGAACCAGCCGTGGTCGAACCAGAACAGCGAAATATTGCCCTCGAAGCGGCCCGGCCGGCGCTCGGCATTGGCGAAGTGGCCGTAGAGCGCGGCGCTCGCATGCTTGCGGTTGCGCTGCTTGGCATCGAACTGGTTCGACAGCAGGGTGTCGCGCCCGCTGGCGTCGATCACGAAGCGCGGGCGCCAGGCGGTCTCGGTGCCGTCGTCGGCCTTGATCTTCACCAGCGGCCGGTTGTCGGGGGTGCCCTTGCCGGCGTCCATGTCGACGCCCGTGACGCGCTGGCCCTCGAAGGTCCGCGCGCCGCGCTTGCCGGCATGGCGGAACAGCAGCTCGTCGAACTCCGAGCGGCGCACGTGCACCGCGTAGGGGAAGCTCTTGTCCATCGCCTCGCCGAAGTCGAAATGGCTGCTGTGGTCGTGCCAGGGCGAGACGAACTCGGCGCCGTGCTTGCGGATGCCGATGGCCTCGACCTCGGTGCGCACGCCGAGCCGGTCGAACAGCGGCATGTTCATCGGCAGCAACGATTCGCCGATGTGAAAGCGCGGATGCTGCGCCTTCTCGAACAGCACCACGTCGTGGCCCTTGTCCGCGAGCAGCGCGGCCACGGTGGAGCCCGAGGGGCCGCCGCCGATGACCACGACGTCGGGTTCGGTGCTGGTGAAAGGTCCGGAAGTCATTCGCTGCAAGCCTCTTGTTGTCGTTCTGTCATGTGGAGGATGAAGCCGCCCTCGCGGCAGGGCCGCAACCGGCCGAAGCGCAGTTTAGCCAACCCTCGGGCCGCGTCGAACCCGTTTCGGGCCCCCGTTGCGGGCCCGGCGCACCCGCTCTCTCCCACGCCCGCTATGGGTTCAGGCTTTTTCGGCATCGCCCTGGCAAGAAGAGGTAGCGCTTTTGCGGTAGCCTCGTCGCCCGTAGAAACAAGGAGACTTTCCATGGCCGCCCCCCTGTCACCGGCAGAAGAAGCACTGCGCGAAGCTGCCCGTGAGTACCACCGTTCGCCCGTCAAGGGCAAGATCTCGATCACCCCGACCAAGCCGCTGCTGAACCAGCGCGACCTGTCGCTGGCCTATTCGCCGGGCGTGGCCTATCCCTGCCTCGACATCGCGGCCGATCCGTCCACCGCCGCCGAATACACCGCGCGCGGCAACCTCGTGGGCGTGGTCACCAACGGCACGGCCGTGCTGGGCCTGGGCAACATCGGCCCGCTGGCCGCCAAGCCCGTGATGGAAGGCAAGGGCTGCCTGTTCAAGAAATTCGCCGGCATCGACGTGTTCGACATCGAGCTGGCCGAGAACGACCCCGACAAGCTGGTCGACATCATCGCGGCGCTCGAGCCCACGTTGGGCGGCATCAACCTCGAGGACATCAAGGCGCCCGAGTGCTTCTACATCGAGAAGAAGCTGCGCGAGCGCATGAACATCCCGGTGTTCCACGACGACCAGCACGGCACGGCCATCATCTCGGCCGCCGCGCTGATCAATGGCCTGGAACTGGTCGACAAGAAGATCGAGGACGTGAAGATCGCCGTCTCGGGCGCGGGCGCCGCCGCCATCGCCTGCCTCGACGTGATGGTGGGCCTGGGCGTGAAGCCCGCCAACATCCACGCCTGCGACTCCAAGGGCCTGATCTACACCGGCCGCGCGGGCGGCTTCGACGAATCGAAGGCGCGCTACGCACAGCCCGACACCGGCGCGCGCACGCTGGCCGACGTGGTGAAGGACGCCGACGTGTTCCTCGGCTGCTCGGCCCCGGGCGTGATGACGGCCGACATGGTCAAGACCATGGCGCGCCAGCCGATCATCCTGGCGCTGGCCAATCCCGAGCCCGAGATCCGCCCCGAGCTCGCCAAGGCCGTGCGGCCCGACTGCATCATCGCCACCGGCCGCTCGGACTATCCGAACCAGGTCAACAACGTGCTGTGCTTCCCGTACATCTTCCGCGGCGCGCTCGACTGCGGCGCGAGCAAGATCACGGAAGAGATGAAGCTGGCCTGCGTGCGCGAGATCGCCGACCTGACCAAGGCCGACATCAGCGAGGAAGTGGCCACCGCCTACGCGGGCCAGGAACTGGCCTTCGGCCCCGACTACATCATTCCCAAGCCCTTCGATTCGCGCCTGATCCTGCGCATCGCGCCGGCCGTCGCCAAGGCCGCGCAGGCCTCGGGCGTGGCCACGCGCCCGATCGAGGACATGGATGCCTACCGCCAGCACCTGACGCGCTTCGTCTACCAGACCGGCATGTTCATGCGCCCGGTGTTCACCGCCGCCAAGCTGGCCACCGCCAAGCGCGTGGCCTATGCCGAGGGCGAGGACGAGCGCGTGCTGCGCGCGGCCCAGTACGCGGTCGACGAAGGCCTGGCACGGCCGATCCTGGTGGGACGCCCCGCCGTGATCGAGACGCGCATCAAGAAGGCCGGCCTGCACATCCGCCTGGGCACCGACTTCGAGGTGGTCGACCCCGAGGACGATCCGCGCTTCCGCATCTACTGGGAGAGCTACCACAAGCTCATGGGCCGCCGCGGCATGACGCCCGAGGCCGCCAAGGCCGCGGTGCGCCGCTCGAACACCGTGATCGCCGCGCTGATGATCCACCTCGGCGACGCCGACGCGATGATCTGCGGCATGGTCGGGCGCTTCGACGCCCACCTCGAGCACATCCGCGACCTGATCGGCCTGAAGCGCGGCGCGCCCGGCTTCGCGACCCTGAACGCGCTCACGCTCGACAAGCGCACCATCTTCATCACCGACACCAACGTGAACGAGGACCCGAGCGCCGAGATGCTCGCCAGCATCGCGCTGATGGCGGCGGAGGAGATCCACCGCTTCGGCCTGCCGCCGAAGGTGGCCTTCCTCTCGCACTCGAACTACGGCAGTTCCTCGCGCGGCTCGGGCCGCAAGATGCGGCTGGCGCGCGACCTGTTCGCGCAGATGGCACCCGACATCGAATGCGATGGCGAGATGCACGGCGACGCGGCACTCTCGGAAGAGATCCGCCGCACCGCGCTGCCCGACAGCACGCTCTCGGGCGAGGCCAACCTGCTGGTGTGCCCGAACCTCGATTCGGCCCACATCCTCTACAACGTGCTGAAGATGACCGGTGCCAACGGCATCACGGTGGGCCCGGTGCTGCTGGGCGCCGCGAGCTCGGCGCACGTGCTCACGCCCTCGTCGACGGTGCGCCGCATCATCAACATGACGGCGCTGGCGGTGGCGAAGGTCACGGTCGACAAGTAAGCGGGTCGCTTCCTCGGAAGCTTCTCACGCAATGGCGTCCTCGGCGGGTGCGAAAGCCTCGCCGAGCGACTGCTCGAGCGGCCGGTAGAGCTCTGGCATGAACATGGTGCGCGACAGCAGCAGCCGCGCGCGCGGCGCGACCAACACGCGCAGGCGCGCGCCCTCGCGCACATGGGCCGACACCACCGGCCGGCCTTCGTCCGAGAAGGTCATCACGAGGTCGGGGAAGCGCGCGACGCGCCGGCCCTGCTGTTCGAGCAGCATGTACTCGTTGATGAAGCGCAGCACGGTGCGCGCTGCATCGTCGAGCTCGACCACGCCCACGTCCAGCCCCTCCTGCTGCTCGCAGCGGTAGCCGCGCACCGTGCCCTCGGCCACGATGCGGCCCTCGAGCGAGCGCGCCACGGCGTCGACGCCGCCGTCGAGCCAGGTCTGGCCGAGCGCGATCGCATGGCTGATCGCGCCGGGCGCGCCGTGCCGCTGCGCATAACCCACCTCGACCGGATTGCGCGCCACCGCCACCAGGCCGCCCGCCTCCACCGAGGCACGCCGCACCACGGCCGAGGTGCGCTCGAGCCGGCCCGACACCACGCCCTCGACGTAGCGCTGCGGCTCGCCGCCCGCATAGGCCTGCACCGAGAGGTAGCCGGGCTCGGTGTGCAGGCCCAGCGCGCCCATCACGCTCGACGGATGGGCGCGGCCGTTGCAGGCCAGGTCGATCACCGGCAGACCGCTCATCGCGGCATGGAACCAGCCGTTGACCGTGGTCTCGGCACCGTTCTCGTTGGCATGCAGGCCGACCAGCTCACGGCCCGGCGGCAGTTCGCGGCGCAGCAGCTCGAGCGTGCGCAGCAGGTGCGCGGGCTGCACATGCGGATCGGG
>NZ_JBZAYE010000879.1:0-2460 GCF_058244205.1 Variovorax sp. 20P10.2.4 | reverse complement strand
TCGCGCGCGCTCTGCTGCGCCTCGTGGGTCGGCAGCACGTACAGCAGCGGCCAGAGGTCGGCCTCGCTGGTCTGCAGGCGGCCGGCCAGCACCGCGGCGGCGGCCAGCAGCCGCTGCGACTTCACGATGCGCCGGTCCGACAGCGTCACGCCCGCCTGCCGCAGCTGGCGGATGGCATTGGCCAGCGCCGGCTGCACGCCGCCGAGGTCGACCTGCTGCAGATGGCGGCAGAGGACGTCGAGGTCCGCGAGCGCGCCGCCGCCCGCGGCCGGCGCATGGTCGGAGCGCCAGCCGCCGCTGAGCATGGCCTCGAGCTGGTGGTCGGGCAGCGGCTCGATGAAGGCATGCAGCAGGAAGCGGTCGCCGAAGGCCGCGAGGCTCTCGTCGTCGGGCAGCGCATTGGCCGCGCCCACGCACACGCGCAGCGGGCAATGCAGCTGCGTGTGGCCGCGCCGGAAGCGGCGCTCGTTGAGCACGCCCAGCAGGGTGTTGAGGATGGCCGTGGAGCCCAGGAAGACCTCGTCGAGAAAGGCGACGTCGGCCTCCGGCAGCATGCCGCTCACGTCGGTCTCGACGGTGCCGGCGCGCAGCTTGTTGAGGTCGACCGGGCCGAACAGCTCCGAGGGCTCGGTGAAGCGCCCGAGCAGGTATTCGAAGTAGCGGCCGCCCAGCGCCTGCGCCACGCGCCGCACCACCGCGCTCTTGGCCGTGCCGGGCGGGCCGATCACCAGCAGGTGTTCCTGGGCCACGGCCGCGAGCACGATCAGCTCGGCCAGCTGGTCGCGACCGACGAGGCCGTCGGTGGCCGATCGGATCGCATGGCGGACGTGTTCTGCGGCGGCCTGGAGTGATGTGTCGGTCATCTGAAAAAAGCGTTGCACTTCGAAACAGCCGGCTAGTGTGCCGCAGAGCCGTGACCAAGGCAGTCCACACGCCTTCACAAGATGCCCTTGAACCGGCAGCAGCCCAGGCCCACCACCTCGGGCGGATGCTCAACATGAAGGGGCGGACCGGATGGGACCGAGCCCTTCGTTCATGCGCCTGATCCAATGAAAATGCCCCGCTCGTGCGGGGCATTTAGGTCCAAGCGACTCGCAGACTATTTACACAGCCTGGAAGTGAGCGGTTTCATGGTTTCCAAAGCTCAGGCAATGGCTAATCCATATCCAGGTGGACATTCGCGTGCGAACGGTTCGCGTCGCGCATCCGCTTGTTTGCTTCCTCGCGATCTTCGGCCTTTTCAACGAAGACCGGCGCACGCGGAATCTTTTCCGGCTCTCGAGTCGTCGACCCGCTCGACACGTTGTGCGCATGCGCATATCGCGATACCACGAGTCCAAGCAAATCTTTCAAGCTCATTTCGGCCTCCAATTCGCCATCAAGGCATCCAACCTGACCCGAGACTGTGACCCCGCCTTGAGATCAAAGTTCATGTAGTCACCGTCCCCGACACATCGCCAGTACTCCGGGCCTCCTTTGAGGTCTATCACATCCGAAACATTGGGGCAACCGGCCACGCCGGCCGGATAGTACGGAAAATCGCGTGCCATGACCCCTGTCGCGGGGAGAAGAGCCATATCGAAGCCGTATTTGGGCCACGCGACATAGCCGCCCCAGCGACGCACGGTACCTGAAGCCTTCGCGGAAGGAGGCATATCGGCCCAGTTTCGCCCTCCTGCTGCGAACAGTCGCAGCCTGGTACCGCCTCCCGGCAAGGTTGCGTTCGCCGCAGCGGCGATCAGCGAAACCATATGCCCAGCGATCCCCTTGTGAGAATCATTGAACATGATGAGCTTGAGATAAATGCTCGCTGCGTTGATGCGGCCATCGAGGTAGATCACGAACTCGTTCGGTTCCTCGAGGTAGGCGTCATTCGATACGGTGATCAAGAGGCCAAGAGGCACTTGCTCGCCATCGGGCAACTCCGCATGAGTCCAAGCCAGCTTTTCGGTCAGCGTGATAGTTGATCCGCTGGGAGCACCGCAAAGCTGGATGATTTGCAGGGCATTCAGCGGAAATCCAAGTAGCCCGCTGATCCAGTTCGTCGCCCCGACAACCTTGCAGGTCGTTGCATCAAAGTGCGCTGCCTGAAACTGCGCCGCGTCGGCACTCATCGCCATTTTTTGATCCTCCCGGCGCCAATGTAACCGAGCGTCACATCTGAAGCCGTGAACTCTCCCGACGTGGTCTTATTGCCGCTCACGCGAAAGCCTCCGTCGCAGATCGTCGCCAGGAAATCCGCGCGGTTCGCGGATTTCGACACGCTCGCTATCGCGCGTGCGCGCGTGTTCTCGCGATGTGACGCCTCGCCTTGCGGCTGTTCGTCATGTGCGCAGGCTCACGCAGGCGGTCCATCGCGGCCTGCCCGAAGCCTTCAAGGTTCGTTAGACGACGGCAGACCTCAGGACGCGCCGAAACGCGGCGCGCGCTTCTGCAGGAAGGCCGCGACGCCCTCGCGCG
>NZ_JBZAYE010000878.1:0-2463 GCF_058244205.1 Variovorax sp. 20P10.2.4 | reverse complement strand
GCTCACCTGCTCGGCGCGTTGCCAGGCGTCCTCATGGGCCGGATCGGCCGCGCGCCATTGCGTCCAGCGCATGCGGTCGGCGGCCGTGGCCTCGCCCGACTGCAGCAGCAGGAAGCCCTGGGCGGCCTGCGTGGCGACGGCCTTGTCGACCACCACGCGCTGCGCGCTCGCAGCGCTCATACGGCCAGCAGGATGCAGTGCGCCATCGCCTCGGCCATGTAGCGCTTCACCGTGCGCTCGCTCACGCCCAGCCGCGCCGCGATCTCTGCATAACCCAGCCCTTCGAGCTGCGCCATCAGGAAGGCCTGCCGCACCGGCGGCGCGAGGCCGTCGAGCATCGCGTCGATCTCCTGCAGCGTTTCGAGAATGATCGCCTGCTGCTCCGGCGACGGCGCCAGCGGCTCGGGCATCGCGCCCAGTGCGTCGAGGTAGGCCTGCTCGAGCGAGCGCCGCCGGTACAGGTTCGCGAGCAGGCGCTTCGCGACGACCGTCAGGTAGGCACGCGGCTCGCGCAGCTGCCAGTCGCCCTGCTTCTCGGGCGTATGGTCAGGGGCGGCGAGGATGCGAAGGAAGGTGTCCTGCGCCAGGTCCGCGGCATCGAAGGAATTGCACAGCCTGCCGCGCAGCCAGCCCAGCAGCCAGCCGTGGTGGCCGCGGTAGAGGGCATGGACATGTGCATGGGGGTGCGGGTGAAGGGCGGAATCGGCGTTCATTCTTCCGAACGGCGTGCGGGGATCGCGGCCTCATGAATACGAATGGTTCTCATCTTAGTCGATCGAGCGATGGCGCCCGCGCGTTTCGGTATAACCACGGACACGCCAGCCGCAAGGCCCACCCCACACTCCAGCAGTTGTCGAGCAACGACAACTCACCCACCCCATGAAGATCGCCACCTGGAACGTCAACTCCCTCACCGCCCGCCTGCAGCACGTGCTCGACTGGCTGATTGCCAACCCGGTCGACGTGCTGTGCCTGCAGGAACTCAAGATGAGCGACGACAAGTTCCCGCTCGAGATCCTCAAGTCGGCCGGCTATGACGCGGCGGTGTTCGGGCAGAAGACCTACAACGGGGTCGCGATCCTGAGCCTCGCGCCGGTGCGCGACGTGGTGAAGAACATCGGCGGCTTCACCGACGACCAGTCGCGCGTGATCGCCGCCACCATCGACACGCCGCGCGGGCCGGTGCGCGTGGTCAACGGCTACTTCGTGAACGGCCAGGCGCCGGGCTCCGACAAGTTCGCCTACAAGATGAAATGGCTGGACGCGCTGCGCGAGTGGCTGCGTGCCGAACTGGCCGCGAATCCGAACCTGGTGCTGCTGGGCGACTTCAACATCACGCCCGAGGACCGCGACAGCTTCGACCCGGTGGGCCTGAAGGAAACCATCCACCACACGACCGAGGAGCGCGACCACTTCAAGCAGTTGCTCGGCCTGGGCCTGACCGACAGCTTCCGGATGTTCGAGCAGCCCGAGAAGAGCTACTCGTGGTGGGACTACCGCATGCTCGGCTACCAGAAGAACCGCGGGCTGCGCATCGACCACGTGCTGGTGAGCGACGCGCTCAAGCCGCAGGTCAGGGGCTGCGTGATCGACCGCGTGCCGCGCAAATGGGAAAAGCCCAGCGACCATGCGCCGGTGGTGCTCGACGTGGACCTCGGTGGCTGAGGCCGGAAAGCGCCGCGTCGCGGCGATCGCCAAGGCCGTGGCCACGGCCGCGCTGGCACTGTCGCTCGCGGCCTGCGGCGTGTTCGACAAGAAGCCCGCGAGCGGCGGCGAGAGTCCCGCGAGCCCCGGCACCACCGCCACTGCACCCGACGACGGCCCGCCCGCGAAGTCCGACGTGCCCACGGTGCGCCTCATCACGACGCAGACGCCCGTGGTGCGGGCCTACCGCAAGATCGGCGCGCGCCACATCTACACGAAGTACGCGCAGCGCATCTACAAGGGCAAGATCCCGCCGCTGGTCTACGCGGTGGTGGTGGTCGAGACGGACATCGACGCGAACGGCAAGGTCACGGGCGTGACCTTCAGCCGCATACCGAGCCATGCGCCCGAGGTACCACCGATGATCGAGGAGCTGATCAAGGCGGCCTCGCCGCTGCCCAGCCCGGGCAAGCTGGGCGGCCACACCTACATCGACACCTGGCTCTGGGACAAGAGCGGGAAGTTCCAGCTCGATTCGCTGACGCAGGGACAGCGCAGCCGCTGAGTCTTCTGGCAGGAAAGAAGACGAGCCGCGCGGCGCCGAGGCCGCGGGCTCGCCGGGCATCACTCGATGCCGAGTTCCTGGATCTTGCGCGTGATGGTGTTGCGGCCGATGCCGAGCTTCTGCGCGGCCTCGATGCGGCGTCCGCGCGTGCTCGACAGCGCCGTGAGGATCAGGCGCGATTCGAAGCGGCGCGACAACACGTCCCACACGTCGGTGCGCCCGGCCGCGAGCAGCGCCTGGGCCTCGGCCTCGAG
>NZ_JBZAYE010000877.1:0-2463 GCF_058244205.1 Variovorax sp. 20P10.2.4 | reverse complement strand
TGGGGCGAGCGCTGGCGCATCACGCCGCAGAGCAACCGCATGGGCAGCCGGCTCGCGAGCGCGAGCGGCGCCGAGCTGCGGCGCAAGCGCGCCACCGACATGCTGTCCTCGGGCGTGATCCCCGGCACGATCCAGGTGCCGCCCTCGGGCCAGCCGATCATCCTGATGGGCGACGCCCAGACCACCGGCGGCTATCCGCGCATCGGCGTGGTGATCCGCGCCGACCTCTGGAAGCTCGCGCAGGCGCCGCTCGACGGCAGCCTGCGGCTGGTGCCGGTCGATGCCGCCACCGCGCTGGAGGCCTGGGCCGCGCAGCAGCGCTATGTCGCGCAGGTGGTGCAAGGCCTCGCGGCGGCGGGCTGGCCGACCCCGGCATAGACTGCGGTCTTTCCATTCGCCGCATCGCTCCAGGAGTCCTCCCATGCACATCGACCTCAACGCGGACCTCGGCGAAGGCGCCGGCAGCGACGAAGCGCTGCTCGGGCTCGTGAGCTCGGCCAACATCGCCTGCGGCTGGCATGCGGGCGACCCGAAGACCATGCACCAGTGCGTGCGCTGGGCCGTCGCGCAGGGTGTGTCGATCGGGGCGCATCCCAGCTTTCCCGACCGCGAGAACTTCGGCCGCAGCACCATGCACCTGCCGCCCGACGAGATCGTCTCCAACGTGCTCTACCAGGTCGGCGCGCTCGCGGCCATCGTCAAGGCCGAGGGCGGCCGGCTCGCGCACGTGAAGGCGCACGGCCAGCTCTACAACCAGGCGGTGAAGGAGCCCGAACTCGCCGACGCGCTGTGCGAGGCCGTGCGTCGCTTCGATCCTTCGCTGAAGTTCTTCGGCCTCGCGGGCAGCGGCATGATCGACGCCGCGCGCCGCGCCGGCCTCGTGCCGGTGGAGGAAGTGTTCGCCGACCGCGGCTACATGCCCGACGGCAGCCTGGTGCCGCGCAGCCAGCCTGGCGCGCTGATCGAGGACGACGCCCAGGCCATCGCCCAGACCCTGGCCTTCGTGCGCGAGCGCCAGGTCAAGGCCATCGACGGCAGCATCGTGCCGGTCAATGCGCAGACCGTCTGCCTGCATGGCGACGGCGCGCATGCGCTGGCCTTCGCGCGCCGCATCCGCGAGCGGCTGCTGTCCGAAGGCATCGAGGTGCGCGCGGACTGACGAAGCCGCGCGACGGTGCATCCGCCGCTCAGGCGGGCAGTGCTTCCTCGCAGGCCAGCGCACTCACCCAGCGCGGCCCGATCTCCTCGCAGTAGTCGGCCACCACCGTGCGCGTGAGCCGCGCCACCGCCTGGACCGCGGGCGCCGTGCCCTCGGCATGCGCGAGGCTGATCGCCATCGGCGGCAGCGCGGGGCCGTCGCGCACCTCGAGCTCGCCGGCCGCCAGTTCCTGGCGCACGAACACCGGCGGGATCGCGGCCACGCCGAAGCCGCCCTTGGTCAGCTGGATGATCGACTGCACCGACGGAAAGCTGCACACGCGCGGCTCCGCGGCACGCCCCGCGAACAGCGCCTTCACGTGCGCGCGCGGGCCCGAGGTGCGCGAGAAGGTCAGAAGCGGCACCCGCTCGAGGTCCTCGAGCCGCAAGGTGCGCGCATGCGGCAGCAAGGTCGGGCGCGCCACCCAGCGCATCGGGAAGCTGCACAGCGGCAGCAGCACCGACTCGCCGCTGCGCGCGAGCTCGGAGACGTCGTCGTTCTGGATCAGCAGGTCGAACTTGCGCTGTCGGAACTGCTCGCGCAGGTTGTGCGCCGTATCGACCGTGATGTCCGGCTCGACCGCGGGCAGCCGCGCGCTCAGCAGGTGGATCAGCGGCGTGAGCCAGGTGTGGACGACGGTCTCGATCACGCCGATGCGCACGCGCCCCGAGGGCGGCGCATCGGGCTGCACCGAGCGCTTGAGCTGCTTCTCGAGCGCGAGGATCTGCTCGGCCTGCGCCACCACCTGCTCGCCGATGCGCGTGAGCCGCAGCGAGCGCTGGGAGCGGTCGACCAGTTGCACGCCAAGCTCTTCTTCCAGCGCCTCGATGCGCTTGGACACCGCGGCCTGGGTGGCGCAGAGCATCTGCGCCGTCTCTCGGAAGCTCTTGAGCCGGTCGAGCATGACCAGCGTTTCGAGGAAACGGGTGTTCATCTTCTGCCTCTCCCTGTACCGAGCATCGTTGAACTTTTGTTATCGGGTTGTTTAACAAAAACTCGTTCGACTCGATCAATTGCTCATGTTTTCATCAACTTGTCGCACACGTAAGCGGTGCAACCCGCCCCCCGGCGGCAGCTTCGGTCTCTGACCGAACGCTGCAGGAGCCGTGCCAGCGGGTTGCTGTTTTGTTTTTCGTTGCTGTCAGGTACTGGATCAGGGAGAGATCGAATGAAGAAAGCGAAGGCAAGGCGCGTCAGGATCGGTGCCGCCCTGGGGATTTGCGCGCTGGCGGTCGCCGGCTGCGGAGGCGGAGGTGGGGGCGGCG
>NZ_JBZAYE010000876.1:0-2464 GCF_058244205.1 Variovorax sp. 20P10.2.4 | reverse complement strand
ATCGGAGCCGGGGTGCGGGCCTTGGCGGTCGTCATCGTCGGGGCATTCGTTGGGGTGGATGAAAGAAGGGGTTGCTTGGGTCGTTCAACCCGAGGCGCCGCCCACGGCCCGCGCGGCCGCCGCGGGCACGATCGCGACGATGCGCGTGCGCCCGCTGCCCGAGCGCACCACGAGCTGCCCGTCGATCGAGGCCACGCGCTCGCGCATGTTGCGCAGGCCGATGCCGCGCCGCGGATCGAGCTGCACGGCATCGACGTCGAAGCCGATGCCGTCGTCGCCGACCTCGAGCCGCACCTCGCGCTCGCCGAAGGCCAGCGCGATGTGCACCTCGTGCGCGAGCGCATGCTTGCGCACATTGGTCAGCGCCTCCTGCGTGGTGCGGAACAGCGCGGTCTTCACTTCCTGCGAGAGTTCGAAGGGCTCGCCCTCGACCATCAGCGAGGCGGCGGTCGAGCCCTGGCCCTCCTCGCCGAATTCGTCGACCAGCCGCTCGAGCGCGGCCGGCAGGCCCAGCGTGTCGAGCAGCGCGGGGCGCAGCCGGTGCGAGATGCGGCGCACCTCGGTCAGCGAATCGTTGAGCCGCTGCAGCGCCTTGCCCAGCGCGGGCGGCGCGGGATGCTGCGCGCGGTCGAGCGCGTCGACGGCCGACTCGATCAGCAGCTTGGCCGACACCAGGGTCTGACTGGTGCCGTCGTGCAGCTCGCGCGCGAGATGGCCGCGCTCCTCCTCCTGCGACTGCACCACGCGGCGCGCGAGCAGGCGCAGCTTGGCCTCGGCCACGCGGTGCTCGCTGAGGTTGAGCAGCAGGCCGCCGGCGCTGACCACGCCCAGGCACAGCGCGGCGATGCCGGCGATCCACAGCAGGGTGGTCGTGACGTTGGCGCTGATCTGGCGGTCGAGCGACTGCACGGTGGCTTCCATGTCGTCGAGGTACAGCCCGGTGCCGACCATCCAGTTCCAGCGCGGCAGCGCCACCACGTAGCCGAGCTTGGGCGCGCGTTGCGTGCTCGAGGGCTTGCGCCATTCGTACTCGACGTAGCCGCCGCCCTCCTTCGCGCGCGCGATCAGGTCCTGGATCGTGAAGCGGCCGCTGGAGTCCTTGAGCCCCCAGAGGTCCTGGCCCACGAGGTCGGGCTGGCGCGAGTGCATCAGCGAGCGGCCCTGCAGGTCGTAGACGAAGAAGTAGCCGTCGTCGCCGTAGTCGAGCGCGGCCAGCCGGCGCAGCGCCTCGGCGCGCGTGGCCTCGTCGTCCTGGCCGGCGTCGTACAGCGGCTTGACGATGCTGATCGCGAGATCGACGTAGCTGCGCAGTTCGTTGCGCCGCTGGGTCATGTAGCTCTGCTCGATCAGCGCGCGCTCGCGCTGCGCGAGGTCGTGTTCCTGGTGCCGCACGGCGAGCGCGACCAGCACCAGCGCCACCAGCAGCGGTGCGACGGCCAGGGCCACGATCTTGGTGCGCAGGTTCATCTCGGGCGCGAAGACTACCACCGCCCCCGCCGGCGGCCCCGGCTCAGGCCTGGCCGGCGATCCGGGCGTTGCGCTCGAGCGCCCACAGCAGGTCCTCGGCCTCGCCGGCCAGCGCGCAGTCGTGGATCTGCCGCAGGCCGATGTGGAGCTGGTAGCAGCGCAGCCGCTCGGCCGTGCCGGGGTCGGCCGGCAGGCTCTGCTCGAAGTGGCGCGCCTGCTGCTCCATGCAGGCGAGCCAGGGGCGCCAGAAGAAGACGTTGGCCACGTCGTAGAGCGGATCGCCGAACAGCGCCTCCGACCAGTCGATGACGCCGGTGATCTCGCGGCCGTCGGTCAGCACGTTGTTCGAGCCGAAGTCGCCGTGCACCAGCCGGCGGACCTCGGGGCAGGACGGCGCGAGGCCGCGCACGATCGCCAGTTGCCGCTCGACACGCCACAGGGCCTGCGCATCGAGCCGCGCCGCGCTCCAGTCGCACTCGGCGACCGCATCGAGGAAAGCGCGCCAGCTCGCATGCTCGCCGGTGCCGTTGGCGTCGAAGCGGCCGAAGCCGGTGGTGCCCGCGAGGTCGCTGGCGGCCAGGTGCTCGAGCGTGCGCGCGAGCGGCTCGGCCAGCAGCGACAGCATGTCGATCGGCAGGTCCTGCAGCGTGCTGCCCGGCAGGCGCCGCGACACGCAATAGAAGGGCTTGCCGAAGAACGGGCCCTCGAAGCTCTGGTCGAACGACAGGTCCTCGATGCGCCCGATGGCCGTGACCGCGGGCACCGGCAGCCCCGGCCGCGCGAAGCGGCGCGCCGCGAAGTCGTCCTTGTCGAAGCCCTCGCGCGAACGGTGGATGCGCACCACATGCTCGGCCTGGGCCGCGCTGCCCAGGCCCTCGGCGCGGAAGGCGAAGGCCTGCGACTCCTCGCCCTCGGCCAGCGGCACGAAGCCATGGACCGGGCCCAGCGCGCGCTCGAGCGCGGCGACGATGGAGGGCGCGGGCACGCGGGTCTTGGT
>NZ_JBZAYE010000875.1:0-2466 GCF_058244205.1 Variovorax sp. 20P10.2.4 | reverse complement strand
TGGCGCTGTTCGACGAGATCGCCGTGCCCGGGGACGGCGACGACGCGGCGGTGCATGCGCTCTGGGGCCTGCTGCCCGGTCGCGTCACACTGCAGAAGCGGCTTGCCGGCCTCGGCCCGCAGGCGCTCGCGCTGGGCGCGCACACGCTGCGTGGCCATACCTTCCACTACTCGCGCTGCGAGACGCCGCTCGTGCCGGCCGCCCATTCGCGCCGCCCCCAAGGCACGGCCGGCGGCGAGGCGCTCTATGTGCACGGCCCCGTGCGCGCGAGCTACTTTCACGCCTGGTTCGCCTCCAGTCCCGAAGCCACCGCGCGGCTGTTCGATGCCGCGCCGCTCGAAACCGGGGCACCGGCTGCCCAGGAGCATCGCGTTGACGCCTGAACACGAATTCATCCTCGGCGGCCAGAAGAGCGGCAAGTCGCGCCGCGCCGAGCAGCGCGCGGCCGACTGGCTCGCGGTCGCGCCGAAGCAGCGCCGCGCGGTGCTGATCGCCACCGCGCAGGCGTACGACGACGAGATGCGCGAGCGCATCGTGCGCCACCAGGCCGACCGTGCCGAGCGCGTGCCGAGCCTGCGCACCATCGAGGAGCCGGTCGAGCTGGCGCGCGCCATCGTGACCCAGAGCGCGCCCGAGTCGCTGGTGCTGGTCGACTGCCTCACGATGTGGCTCACCAACCTGCTGATGCCGCTGCGCGGCGAGGGCGCGCGGCCGGTCTCGCGCACGCCGACCGCGCACATCAACCTGCTGCTGGGCGCGCTGCGCGATGCGCGCGGTCCCGTGGTGCTGGTGGGCAACGAAATCGGCCTGGGCGTGATCCCGCTGGGCCGCGAGACGCGCGCCTTCGTCGATGCGCTGGGCCGGCTCAACCAGGACGTGGCCGGTGTCTGCCACCGCGTCACCTTGATGGCCGCGGGCCTGCCGCTGACCCTGAAGGAGCCGGGCCGATGAAAGGCTTTCTCGTCGCCGCGCTGGCGGCACTGGCACTCGCCACGGGCCTGTGGTCGCCGCACGCGAGCGCGCTCGAAGTTGTCGACGAACGCGGCGTGGCCGTCGAGCTGCCGCAGCCGCCGCAGCGCATCGTGACGCTGCTGCCCTCGCTGACCGAATCGGTCTGCGCGCTCGGCGCCTGCGCGCGACTGGTCGGCGTCGACCGCTATTCGAATTCGCCCGCGCCGGTGCGTGGCCTGCCGCAACTCGGTGGCGGCATCGACCCCAATGTCGAGGCCGTGGTGGCGCTCAAGCCCGACGTGGTGCTGCTCGCCAAGTCCTCGCGCGTGACCGAGCGGCTCGAGGCGCTGGGCCTCAAGGTGCTGGTGCTCGAACCGAAGAACCATGCCGACGTGCGCCGCGTGCTCGGCAAGCTCGACCAGGTGCTCGGCACCCATGAGGCGCCGGCGGTCTGGCGCGCCATCGATGCGGCGGTGTCGGCCGCGGCGCAGTCGCTGCCCGCTGCCGCGCGCGGCGTGCGCGTGTACTTCGAGGTCAATAGCGGCCCGTATGCGGCCGGAGAGTCCTCCTTCATCGGCGAGACGCTGACGCGGCTGGGCGCCAGGAACATCGTGCCGGCGGCGCTAGGTCCCTTTCCCAAGCTCAACCCCGAATACGTGGTGCGCGCCAATCCCGACCTGATCATGGTCAGCGTGCGCAGCGCGCAGGGCCTGGAGCAGCGCCCGGGCTGGAGCACCATGCGCGCGGTGCGCGAAGGGCGCATCTGCCGCTTCACGGCCGAGCAGTCCGACGTGCTGGTGCGCCCCGGTCCGCGCATGGACGAGGCGGCGCGGCTGATGGCGCAGTGCCTGGGCGACAAGGCCAACAAGGGAGGCGCGCGCTGATGCCCGCGGGCCACCTGCGCCGCGTGGTGCTGTTCGGCCTCGCGCTGCTGGTGCTCGGCGCCGCCTTGCTGCTGCTCGGCCTGGGCATCGGCAGCACCGGCTTCGAGAGCTTCCTGTCGGCGCGCCACGACCCGGTCGCGCTGCAGATCGTCTGGGACATCCGGCTGCCGCGCACCCTCGGCGCCTGGCTCGCGGGCGCGCTGCTCGGGCTGGCCGGCGCGGTGGCGCAGGGGCTGTTCCGCAATCCGCTGGCCGATCCCTTCCTGCTCGGCAGCGCCTCGGGCGCCTCGCTGGGCGTGGCGCTGGCGCTGCTGTTCTTCGGCGGCTCGGCCGCCAGCGCGCAGTGGGTGGTGCGGCTGGGCCTCACGGGCGCGGCCTTCCTCGGTTCGATGGCGGCCGTGATGCTCACGCTGCTGCTCGCGCGCGGCGTGCAACAGACCCTGCGGCTGCTGCTCGCGGGCGTGATCGTCGGCGTGGTGCTGGGCGCGATGAAGGACCTGATCACCATCGCCTCGGCCGACATCCTGCAGGCGATCCAGGGCTTCACGCTTGGCAACACCGGCCTGGTCGGCTGGAGCGCCTGCGCCGTGATGGCGCTGGCCTGCGCACTGTGCCTGCTGCTGGCCTGGGC
>NZ_JBZAYE010000874.1:0-2466 GCF_058244205.1 Variovorax sp. 20P10.2.4 | reverse complement strand
TCCAGCCTCGCCGTCGGCGCGCTCGACGCCTGGGGCCTGTCCTACCTCGCGCAGCTCGCGCCCGGCACCGCCCTGTGCCGGCTGCACAGCGAGGCGCCGGGGCTCGACGGGGTCGAGATCATGCTCAAGGGCGGGCAGATGGGGTCGCAGGACGTGTTCGAGCGCCTGGTGCACGGCACCGCCGGCTGAGCGGGCGTCACGCCTGTTTTTTCGGCGCGGCCATGGCGCCCGCGCCCCCATGGCACGAGAATTGCCCCGAATCCAGGGTTTCCCCGTACGTCGCATACCGGGCCCTGCATACGCAATATGGGCACCACGGTATGCGTGCGGCGGCGCAAGCCGCTAACGTCCAGGCCTGGCCACCACGCGCCACCCCACGAGCACGACAGCATGAGTACCGAGAGCAGCAGCCACAGCCCCAGCCAGCCCATCCGATTCTTCCATCGCGGACAGGTCGTCGACGTCAGCGGCGTCCACCCGACCCGCTCGGTGCTCGACTGGCTGCGCGAGGACGCGCGCTGCACCGGCACCAAGGAGGGTTGCAACGAGGGCGACTGCGGTGCGTGCACCGTGGTGATCGGCGAGCTGGCCGAGGCCGGCGCGCCCGACGCGGTCGGCGGCCTGCGGCTGCAGACGGTCAATGCCTGCATCCAGTTCCTGCCCACGCTCAACGGCAAGGCGCTGTTCACGGTCGAGGACCTCAAGGACCAGTGCCAGTCGTCCCAGGCTGCGCAGGCAGCCCCGGCCCCCGCGCTTCAAGAGGGCGACAAGCGCCCGCACCCCGTGCACTGCCTGCACCCGGTGCAGCAGGCGCTGGTCGACTGCCATGGCTCGCAATGCGGCTTCTGCACGCCGGGCTTCGTGATGTCGCTGTGGTCGGCCTACGAACATCACCAGGCGCGCGGCACGCAGCCCTCGCGCCAGCAGCTGGCCGACGACCTGTCGGGCAACCTGTGCCGCTGCACCGGCTACCGCCCGATCCTCGACGCGGGCCAGCGCATGTTCGACCTGCCGCCGGTGCGGCTGGACAGCCGCGCGGTGGTGGCCGCGCTCACCGCGCTGAACCCGCCCTCCGACGCTCCGGGCTTCGAGTACGCGGCCCCGCTGGGCGCGCGCATCGACCGCTTCCATGCGCCGCGCTCGCTCGAGCAGCTGGCCGCGCTGCGCGAGCAGAAGCCGCGCGCGCAATTGCTGTCGGGCTCGACCGACGTGGGCCTGTGGGTCAACAAGCAGTTCCGCGACCTCGGCGACATCATCTACCTGGGCGACGTGCCCGAGCTCAAGACCATCGAGGTCCGCGACGAGCACCTCTACATCGGCGCGGGCGCCTCGCTCGAATCGGCCTTCGCGGCGCTGGTCGAGCGCGTGCCCAGCCTGGCCGACGTCTGGCTGCGCTTCGCCTCGCCGCCGATCCGCCACGCGGGCACCATGGGCGGCAACGTCGCCAACGGCTCGCCGATCGGCGACTCGCCGCCGGTGCTGATGTCGCTCGACGCCGAGATCGAGCTGCGCCGCGGCGCCGACGTGCGCCGCATGCCGCTGCCCGACTTCTACGTCGACTACATGAAGAACCAGCTGCAGAGCGGTGAATTCGTGCAGGGCCTGTGGCTGCCGCTGGCCGCGATGCGCCGCCAGGTGCGCGCCTACAAGATCAGCAAGCGCTTCGACTGCGACATCTCGGCGCTGTGCGCGGGCTTCGCGCTCGAGCTCGAGCCCGGCGGCAACAGGGTGAAGGCCGTGCGCCTGGCCTTCGGCGGCATGGCCGCCACCGTGAAGCGCGCGGCGCAGGCCGAGGCCGCGCTGGTCGGCAAGCCCTGGACCCAGTCCAGCGTGAATGCCGCCAAGCTGGCGCTGGCGCAGGACTTCAAGCCGCTGTCCGACATGCGCGCCTCGGCCGACTACCGGATGCAGGTGGCGCAGAACCTGATCCAGCGCCTGTGGCTCGAGACCCGGGCCGAGGATGCGCTGCCCGGCAGCGCCACCAGCGTCTGGAGCGTGATGCCGCACGCCGCCACCGCCAAGCCGGCCGCGCAAGGAGTCTGAGACCATGAACAAGCCCCTCGATGCCCGCCTGCTGCAACCCGCAGAGGCCTTTGCCGACTACCTGAAGAACACCGCCGCCCGCATCGACCAGGGTGCCGAGGCGCTCGCCCACGACCAGGGCGTGCGCGTGGGCATCAGCCGCCCGCACGAATCGGCGCACCTGCACGTGGCCGGCGAGGCCACCTACATCGACGACATCCCCGAGATCGCCGGCACCCTGCACTGCGCGCTGGGCCTGTCGCCCGCGGCCAACGGGCGCGTCACGGCGCTCTCGCTCGACGCCATCCGCGCCATGCCGGGCGTGGTGTCGGTGCTCACGGCCGACGACATCCCGGGCACCAACGACTGCGGCTCGATCATCCACGACGACCCGATCCTGCTGTCCGTGAGGGACGGCGGCGAGATCCGCTACCTGGGCCAGCC
>NZ_JBZAYE010000873.1:0-2468 GCF_058244205.1 Variovorax sp. 20P10.2.4 | reverse complement strand
CGCGCGGTCGATGCCGGCGGTCTGCTTGTGGCGGTCGGGCGTGCTGCCGTGGCTGCGCATCGCCTCGGCGATGGTCGCGCGCAGCGCCTCGTCCTCGGCGGTCTCGGGCGTCACCACGCCGTCGCCGTTGAATCGCATCGCGGCCAGCCATTCGCCGCGGTCGGAGATGTCGGCCAGCGTGAGCGTGTTCGTGTCTTTCCGGCCCAGCAGGTCGAGGATGCGCCGGCCCTCCTTCGCGAGTTCGGCGCCGGGGGCCTTCGCGCCATCGAGGTCGTCGAGCGACAGCGTGCCGCCGCCCGAGAGCAGCACGTCGGCGCTGCGCAGCCGTTCGCAGGCCCACTGGCAGGCCGCGATCACCTCGGGCGGGCGCACGCGAGCGTCACGGTCGGTGTCGATCAGGTCCAGCGTGCGCGGATCGAAGTCGATGCCGCGCGTGGGACAGGCCAGCGCGACCCAGAGCTTCTGGTCGAGCTCGGCGATGCGCGCGATGTCCTCGCCGCTGCGGAACACCACCTGGTCGACGCCGCCGGCGCGCATGAACTGCCAGCGGTGCGGTGCCGGCGAGGGGGCCGTGGCGCCGGGCGTGCCGGCGGCTTGTGCGGTCGTTGCCTCTGTCATCGCTCCGGCTGCCCTCAGACCGCGACCTTCTTGTGCTCGCCGAGGTTCTTCGGCGGTTCGCCGGTGAGGGCGGCCTTGGCCATCTTGTAGAGCTGGACCATCTTGCTGTCGTCCACGTCCCAGTACTCGGCCTCGACCACGTTCACGGCCAGCAGGCCGAGGTTGGGATCGTCCACGCCCTTGGGGAACCAGGCCTCGACCATCTTGCTGAACAGCGCGCGCTTCTTGGCGGCGTCCTCGCGCAGTTCGGCGCGGCCCGAGATCGACACGTAGCTGTCGCTGTCGGTGTTGGCATAGGCGATGTTCACGACCGGGTCGCTCGCGACATGGCGCGCGATGTCGCCGTTCTTCGGCACGAAGAAGTAGAGCGTGCCGGCCTCGTCGCCGTCCTTGTTCTGCGTGGTCAGCGGGTGGCTGTGCAACTGGCCGTCGCCGTGGCGGTGCGTGAGCATGCCGTAGCGCGTGTCCTTGATCAGGTCCCAGAGCTTGCTTTGATCGGTGGTGGTGGCGGTCATGGGGTCTCCTTCAGGGGTGGAATAAAAAAGCGGGGGGATCGACCGGCGAAGTGCCGATGTCTGGGGACCACCGTACGGTGCGAGCCAGGGCTGTCGCGCGGTCACACGGCGCGCGGCCATGTCATCCGATGCCGACAGCGGGCGGGGTGCGATCGCGAGTCGGCGTGGCACAGCAAGGCGCCGCGGGCCGCGCGAGCCCGTCGATCCAGAAAGAGAGAAGGCGCGGGGCGCTCAGGCCGCGGTGGCCGCGCGCTGGCGTATTTCGCTGTGCAGTGCGCGCTCGCCGGTCGCGAGCGCCACTTCGTAGCTGTCGGCAGGGTCGAAGGCGCTGCGCAGCACGCGGGGATGACCCCCGCTGTCGTCGGTCTCGAGCAGGCGCCAGACAAAGGATCCGGGTGCCGGCTCGTCCACGATGAGTTCGATCGGATGTGTCATGGCCCGACCTTGATCCGATCGGCGGGCCCTGTCTGTAGGCCGTGGGCGACGAATCTTCCTCAGCTGCGCGCCGCGGCGCGGAACTCGCCGGGCGTCATGCCCTTGATGCGCCGGAAATGCCGGTTGAAGTTCGAGATGTTGTTGAAGCCCACCTCGTAACAGATGCTGCTCACGTGCTGGCGCGTGGAGGCCAGCAGGCGGCAGGCGCGCGCCACGCGCAGGCCGATCACGAAGTCGGTGAAGGTCTGGCCGGTGGCGCGGCGGAAGCTGCGCGAGAAGGCGTTCTCGCGCATGCCGACGATGGCGCCCACCTCGGCCAGCGACAGCCCCTCGGCATAGTTGTCGCGGATGTGGTCGAGCGCCTTGTGGATGCGCAGCGCGGCGCCATGCTCGCCGAGCGAATCGTCGGTGAAGGCGGCGTCGGCCAGCAGCCGGTACTCGGACCACTGCGAGAGCTCGTTGAGCAGCACCGTGAACTCGGCGAAGCGCGCCAGGCCCTGCAGCATCTCGATGCGCCGCAGCCGCGAGACGATGCCTTCGCCCAGGCCCACGAAATGCACGCCTTGCCGCGCACGCGCCAGCAGCGGCGCGGCGTCGCGCAGTTCTGGAAACAGCTCCATGCCGCGGCGTAGCGGCTCGTCGCCGAAGCGCAGCACCAGGCCGCCGGCGTTGCCGCCGCCGTGCAGCGGATGGTGCTCGAACGCGAGGCTGTGCGGCAGCCGGGGTCCCAGCAGCACCAGGCTGCCGGGCGCGAAGCGATGGGTTTCCTCGTCGAGGCCCTGGCCCACGCGCAGGCGCGCGGGCGCGGCGCCGATCAGGTGCAGCTCGTGCTCGTGCAGGCAGTTCGTTTCCTGGCTGCGGGCCGACGAGGTGGGCGAGCTTTCGCAGTGGAGGGTGACG
>NZ_JBZAYE010000872.1:0-2474 GCF_058244205.1 Variovorax sp. 20P10.2.4 | reverse complement strand
CCTCGATCGGCGCCAGCGCGGCCGGCCTGCTGTTCGACCTGCGCGGCAGCTACGACCTGGCCATCGGCGCCAGCGGCCTGCTGGCGCTGCTGTCGGTCGGCTGCCTGGCGCGCGCGGCGCGGCACGCGCCGGGCTGAAGTCCCGAAGACCGCTTTGGCGGTGCGGCGCGGGCTCGTTTTCTACAATCCGGACCCATGAAGCCGATCGTCTACACCCGTGCCCAGCAACTGCCCGAGATCCTCGGGCGCCGCATCGCCATCCTGGATGGCGCCATGGGCACCATGATCCAGCGCTTCAAGCTCACCGAGGCCCAGTACCGCGGCGAGCGCTTCAAGGACTTCGAGCGCGACGTGAAGGGCAACAACGAGCTGCTGTCGCTGACCCGGCCCGACGTCATCTCCGACATCCACGAGGGCTACCTCGCGGCCGGCGCCGACCTGATCGAGACCAACACCTTCGGCGCGACCACCATCGCGCAGGAGGACTACAAGATGGCGCACCTGGCGCGCGAGATGAACCTCGAGTCCGCGAAGCTGGCGCGCGCCGCCTGCGACAAGTACTCCACGCCCGACAAGCCGCGCTTCGTGGCCGGCGCCCTCGGCCCGACGCCCAAGACCGCGAGCATCAGCCCCGATGTCAACGATCCGGGCGCGCGCAATGTCGATTTCGAGGCCCTGCGCGCCGCCTACTACGAGCAGACCGAGGCGCTGGTCGAGGGCGGCGCCGACGTGATCCTGGTCGAGACCATCTTCGACACGCTCAACGCCAAGGCCGCGCTGTTCGCGGTCGACGAGTATTTCGAGAACAGCGGCCAGCGCCTGCCGCTGATCATCAGCGGCACCGTGACCGACGCCTCGGGCCGCATCCTCAGCGGCCAGACCGTGACCGCCTTCTGGCACAGCGTGCGCCATGCGCGGCCGCTGGCCATCGGCCTGAACTGCGCGCTGGGCGCGGCGCTGATGCGCCCCTACATCCAGGAACTGGCGCGCGTGGCCGACGACACCTTCATCAGCTGCTACCCCAACGCCGGCCTGCCCAACCCGATGAGCGACACCGGCTTCGACGAGACGCCCGACGTGACCTCGCGCCTGCTGCACGAGTTCGCGGCCGAGGGGCTGGTCAACATCGTCGGCGGCTGCTGCGGCACCACGCCGGACCACATCGCGGCCATTGGGCGCGCGGTGTCGCCGGTGGCGGGGCGGCTGCTGAACAATGCGGCCGGGTTCTACAAGGAAGCCGCTTGAGTTCGTTGCGGCCCAGGGCGCTCAGCCTTCGGCCGGCCAGGGGTTGAGCAGCTTCGCGCCGCTTCTCTCGAAATCGCGCAGGTTGCGGGTGACCAGCGTGAAGCCGTGCGCCAGCGCCGTGGCCGCGATCATCGAATCGCGGTAGTCGCGCGGATCGGGAACGTGCATCGGCGCGCACAGCAGCGCGGCTTCCGCCCCGAAAGGAAGAATCCGGCCGTCGAAGGCTTCGCGCAGGGCGTCGAACCAGCGGCGCAGCGATCCGCCTTGCGGCGGCGAGCGGCGCTCCATCCGCAGGATGCCCGTCTCGATCTCGAGCACGGTGATCGCGCTCAGGAAGAAGTGGCGCTGCGGGATCGAGGCGGCCCATTCGCGCACGGCGGGCGACGGGTTCGGCTTGCCATGCCGGAGTTCCGACACGACGTTGGTGTCGAGGACGTACATCAGCCGAGGTCCGGCGTCTTCGGCACGATCTGCGCGCGCGGCGGATCGAAGGGTTCGTCGTCCGTGGCGGGCAGGCTGTCCATGAGGGCGAGCAAGGACTCCTCGGCTTCTCCGCTTTCGCGGCGGTAGTCCTCGATGCGCTGGAGCACGTACTCGGGCACGCCGCGGTTCGTGATGTAGACCGGCCCGTGGGTGGCCGCACGCTTGGCGGCGGCCACGTCGCGGGTGAAGTCCCGGCTGGAAATGCTGGTGATGGTCATGGCAGCTCCCTGGTCTAGTTTGTTTGTATGTTATGACAATCAGTGGGCGCGCGTCAATCCACCCCCATCGACTTGGCCGCCACCCGCTCCCGCGAAATCAACGCCACGAAGCGCTGCGCCCCCAGCCCCAGCGGCCGTTCGCGCGACCACACCACGTCCACCCACAGGTTCAGGCCGTTGCTGAGGTTCTCGAGCGGGATCTCGACCAGCGCGCCCGCCGCCACGTGCGGCCGCACGAAATTGCGCGGCAGCCAGCCCCAGCCGACGCCGGCGGTGATCAGGCTCAGGGCGGCCAGCGCGTTGTCGGTGCGCCAGAGGTGGCGCGCGAACACGCTGCGCGGGTCCATGGTCGCGACGAGGTCGCGGCCGGCCACCACGATCTGGCGGGTGGCGATCAGGTGCTCCTCGCGCAGGCGGCCGCCGGGCGCGGCGGCCAGCACCGGGTGGCCCGGCGCCATCACCGCGACCATGGTGTCGCTGCCCACCTCCTGGAAGCCCTCGCGCCCGTCGAGGCTGGGCCGCTCGAACA
>NZ_JBZAYE010000871.1:0-2485 GCF_058244205.1 Variovorax sp. 20P10.2.4 | reverse complement strand
GCCTGGTCGCCGATCGCGACGCCGCCCTGGAACGGGTCGTTGCCGCCCTTGCGGCGGAACACGCCGAACGGCAGGTTCTGCAAGGTGAAGTCGCAGCCGGGCGCATGCGCGGACGCGACGATGCAGCGGCGCGCGGGGTCGTGGGTGAAGTCGAGTGCCATGGAATCCTCGCTGGAGTGGATGGACGGTGCGTGGACGACGATCAGCCCGCGTTCAGGCGCTCGTCGAAGATCGCGACGGCGCGGGTCCAGCCGGCGGAGGCGCTGCGGATCTTGTGCGGGAAGCAGGCGACGTGGAAGCCGTCGGCGGGCAGCGCCTCGAGGTTGTGCAGCTTCTCGAGGTGGCAGTAGCCGATGTCGCGGCCGGCCTTGTGGCCTTCCCAGATCAGGCCCGCGTCGCCGGTCGCCTCGTACTTCTTCGCGGTGTGGACGAAGGGCGCGTCCCAGCTCCAGCCGTCGGTGCCCGTGAGCCGGATGCCGCGCTCCAGCAGGTACATGGTGGCTTCGTAGCCCATGCCGCAGCCCGAGCTTACGTAGACCGGATCGCCGTAGAGCGCGCCGGCGCGCGTGTTGATCATCACGATCTCGAGCGGCCGCAACGCATGGCCGATGCGCGCCAGCTCGGCCTCCACGTCCTCGGGCTGGACCACGTAGCCGTCGGGCAGGTGGCGGAAGTCGAGCTTCACGCCGGGCTGGAAGCACCACTCGAGCGGCACCTCGTCGATGGTGATCGAGGGCCGGGGCTCGCCGAGCGCCTTGTCCATCGTGCTGTGGAAGTGATAGGGCGCATCGAGGTGCGTGCCGTTGTGCGTCGACAGCGACACGCGCTCCACGGCCCAGGCTTCGCCGTCGGGCAGGTCTTCCTTCTGCAGCTTGGGAAAGAAGTTCGTGAGCTGGTGGTGCGAGTTCTGGTGGTGGAAGTACTCGATCTTCGGGCCCTTGCCGGGCGGGTCCGAGAGCACGTCGTTCTCGAGGTAGATGGACAGGTCGACGAACTTGCGATGCATGGCGGTCTCCGGGGTGGGGTTCGTGGGGATGGGGTTGTTCATTCGGGCGCGATGCCGGCCGCGGCCAGTGCCTTGGCCCACAGCGGTTCCTGGTCCTTGATGAAGCGGGCGAACTCGTCGGCCGACATCGGCATCGGCTCGCCGCCGAGGCCGCGCAGGAAGCTCGCGGTGTCCTCGCTCGCGAGGATCTGCTGCAGCGTCTCGTGCAACTTGTCGACCACGGCCCTGGGCGTGCCGACCGGCACGACGAAGCCGCTCCAGCCCGTGAACTCGGTGGCGCCGGGCAGCACCTCGCGCAGGGTGGGAACGTCGGGCAGCAGCGCGGAGCGCTGCGCCGAGGTGACCGCCAGCGCCTTGAGCTTGCCGGCGCGGATCTGCGGCAGCACCGCGCCGAGGTCGGTGAACAGCAGCGGCATCTCGCCCGAGAGGGTTTCGACCACCGCCTGCGGGCCGCTCTTGTAGGGCACGGCGACGATGTCGATGGCCGCGGCCTGCTTCACGCTCGCGCCCGCCACCGCGCCGGTGGCATGCGAGTAGGCGTACGACAGCTTGCCCGGGTTCGCGCGCGCATAGGCCAGCATCTCGGCGAAGCTGCCGAACGCGCTGCCGCGGGAGTTCGTGACGACCGCGGACGGTATCTGGAACAGGCTCGCCACCGGCACCATGTCCTTGCGCGGATCGAAGGGCAGGCGCTTGAACATGTGCAGCGCCGCCACCGTGTTGGTGTTCGAGATCTGCGTGATCGTGTAGCCGTCGGGCGCGGCGCGCAGCCCCTGGGCGAGACCGATGGTGCCGGCCGCGCCGACCACGTTGTCGACCACGAAGGGCTTGCCGAGTGCCAGGCTCATCTTGTGGGCGAGGTGGCGCGTGACCGCGTCCGCCGTGCCGCCGGCCGGGAACGGCAGGATCAGCCGCACGGGCCTGGCCGGGTAGGCCTGGGCCCAGCAGCCCAGCGCGGGAAGGCCGAGCGCGAGTGCCGTGAGACTGGCGCGAAGCCAGCCCCGGCGTTGCATCGAAGAAATCATGTCTCCTGCTCCTTGTGATTGCCGGCGCTTCGAGGCGGCCGGTCGGGATGAATCGAAGGTCTAGACGCCCAATCCGGGCATGCCACTCGGCAGGCCCAGCCGCACCCGGCCATAGGCTGGGCCCGATACGTCCCACTGCAGGCCGAACTGCGCGGCGCCCGCATGCACGTCGCGCCACATGCGCTGGATCGGATCGGTCTCCTGCAGGCCGGCGCCGCCGGTGCCCGCGAACACCAGGTCGACGGCCTGCGTGACGAGGCGCGCGCAGAAGGCCGAGTCGCGGCGCAGGCGCGCGCCGAGGGCGCCGGGGATGGCGGGATGGCTCTCGAGCGAATCCATCGCATCGCACCAGCTGCGCCGCGCGACAAGCTGCGCCGTGTCGAGCAGCGCCTCGACATGGGCGACGCGGTCCTGCACACCGGGCAGCTCGGCCTGGCTGCGCGCGCCGACCGTG
>NZ_JBZAYE010000870.1:0-2492 GCF_058244205.1 Variovorax sp. 20P10.2.4 | reverse complement strand
GCCTGGCGGATGAACTCGGCCAGGCCGCGCACCAGCACCTCGCCGGTGTACTCGCCGGCCATCGGGAAGATGTCCTTGCCGTGCAGCCGCGTATCGCAGCCGGCCTTGCGCAGCGTCGCGTGCAGCGCGTCCTCCATGTAGTTGGGCTGGCCCTCTTCCACCATCAGCACCGCGCGCTTGCCGCGGCAGAAGTCGATGAGCTCGTCGGGCACCATCGGGTAGACCACGTTGAGCACCTGCAGCGGAATGCGGCTGTTGCCGAAGGCATCGGCCAGGCCGAGTTGCTGCAGCGCGCGCAGGGTGCCGTTGTAGAGGCCGCCCGGCAGCACCAGGCCGACGTCGGCGCAGTCGCCGTCGAAGCGCTCGTTGAGCCGCGCGTCGCGGATGTAGGCCAGCGCGGCCGGCCAGCGCGACTCGATCTTCATGCGCTCCTGCGCGTAGATCGAGGGCGGCAGGTTGATGTTGGCGAAGTCGAAGCGCGGCTGCGCAATGGCCTCGCGCGTGGAGATGGCCGGCGCGCGGTTGTCCTTGCAGACGAAGCTGCCGTGCACGTGGCAGGCGCGGATGCGCAGCTGCAGCATGACGGGCGTCTGGCTCGCCTCGGAGAGCTCGAAGCCGTGCTCCACCGCGTCGACGATCGAGCCCAGGTTGGGCCGCGGATCGAGCAGCCACATCTGCGACTTCATCGCGAAGGCGTGCGTGCGCTCCTGGATGATGCTCGAGCCCTCGCCGTAGTCCTCGCCGAGGATCACCAGCGCGCCGCCCTGCACGCCGGCCGAGGCGAGGTTGGACAGCGCATCGGATGCGACGTTGGTGCCGACCGTGGACTTCCACGTAACGGCGCCGCGCACCGGGTAGTTGATGGAGGCGCCGAGCATCGCGGCCGCGCCAGCCTCGGAGGCGCTGTTCTCGAAATAGATGCCGAGCTCGTCGAGCAGCTCGCGCGCATCGCCGAGCACGTCGATCAGGTGCGAGACCGGCGCGCCCTGGTAGCCGCCGATGTAGCTCACGCCCGATTGCAGCAGGGCCTTGGTGACGGCCAGGATGCCCTCGCCGTGGAATTCCTCGTTCGCGCCCAGCGAGAGGCGCTTGACTTCTTCGGCGAAGGATCGCTCCATGGTGTTTCTTGTCTCCGGCCGGCGCCGCGGGAAGCGCCGCATTTCATCGTGGGTGGCTCGTGGACGGGGACTTTAGGAGTACCTGTTCATTTGCCCAATCGATGGAATGGGAGTTACACATCGATGGATTCGATGCGATGTCGCGCGATCGCGACCGGCCGTCCGCGGAGGACGGGAGCGTTCAGTTCACCAGGTAGCCGAGCCTGCGCATCGCGTCGCCGAGCCCCTTGCGACTGCGCTCCATCGCGGCCCACGGCGCATTGCCGATGTCGAGCCGCTCGGCGATGGTCGCCACGGTCCAGTGGTCGGAGGACTCGACCTCGAACAGCTCGTCCCAATCCAGCGGCACCGACACGCCAAGGCCCGGTCGCGCGCGCGCCGACCAGGCGCTGATGGTGGTGGCGCCGAAGCCGTTGCGCAGGTAGTCGGCAAAGATCTTGCCGACGCGGTTGCGCGGCCCGCTCTTGGCGACGATGCGCTCGGGCACGCTGCGCGCGAGCTGCTGCACGATGGCCTGCGAGAAGCCCTTGACCTCCTCCCACCCATGCGCGCGCCGGATCGGCACCACCACGTGCAGGCCCTTGCCGCCGCTGGTCTTGAGGAAGGACGGCAGCCCGAGCTCGTCGAGCAGGGTGCGCACCAGCAGCGCGGCCTCCTGCATGCGCGGCCATTCCACGCCCTCGCCGGGGTCGAGGTCGAAGGTCATGCGGTCGGGCTGGCCGAAGGCGCGCGAGAGCGCGTTCCAGGTGTGGAACTCCACCACATTGAACTGCGCGGCACCGAGCAGGCCCTCGGCCGTGTCGATCTGCAGCAGCGGCTCGTGGCCGGGATCGAGCGCCGGGTCGAGCAGGCCCACGCCGGCCATCTCGCCGTGCTGCGCATGCTTCTGGAAGAACAGCTCGCCCGCGATGCCGTCGGGCGCGCGCACCAGCGCCACCGGCCGGCCGCGCAGGTGCTGCAGCATCAGCGGCGCGACGCGCGCGTAGTAGGCGGCGAGCTCGCCCTTGGTGATGCCGCTCTTCGCGTCGACGAGGCGGTCGGCATGGGTGATGCGCGGCGTGGATTGCTTGCGGGCAGCGGCCATGGTTGGTTTCCTTGGTCCGCCATGGTCGTGCTCGCCCAGGGCCGCGGATGTAGGAACGCGACGGCGCGCCGTGTATTCCTGGCGCTCAGGCCGTGCCGTCGAGCCGCCGTTCGCTGGGCCGCGCGAAGTAGAACCACTCGGTGTCCGGCAGCGCGAGCGCGTTGGGGAACACGATGCAGCCGTCATCGGGCGCGGTCACGGGCGTGCCGTCGTGCCGCGTGCCGATGAGCTCGCCGCGGCGCACCGGATCGAAGGTGGCCCAGTCGCGCGCGAAGCGGTCGTCGGCATGC
>NZ_JBZAYE010000087.1:0-18400 GCF_058244205.1 Variovorax sp. 20P10.2.4 | reverse complement strand
GGGAACGGGCGTCGCGATCATTTGGCCACCAGCTTCGCGACGTTGATGTCCGAGCGCAGCATGCCCTGCTCCTTCATCAGGCCGGTCCAGTAGGCGAGCTGCTTCTCGCTCGCCACCGGGCCCGGCGGCGAGATCTGGATCTTCGCGAGCACGTCGGCGGGCAGCCGGGTGTACTTGCCGATCGAGGCGCGCAGGTTCGCTTCGTTCTTCGGCTGCTGCATGAAGGCCGCGGCCTCGACCAGCGCCTCGCGGAAGGCGCGCGCCGCGCCCGGGTTCTTCGCCACCCATTCGCGCTTGGCCGCGTGCACGATGGTCAGGTTGTTGTCGGGCAGGAAGGTCGAGTAGTACGAGGCCACGTAGCCCGCGCCGCTGTCGGTGATGCGGGTCATGAACGGATCGGTCGACACGACCGCATCGACCGAGCCGCCGCGCAGCAGGTCGGCATGCTGCGGGAAGGCCGCCTCGACGAAGTTGACCTTGCGGTGGTCGACGCCGCTGTCCTTGAGCCAGGCGCGGAAGGTCACGTGCAGGAAGGCGCCCAGGCCCGGCACGCCGATCTTCCTGCCCACGCAGTCCTGCGCGCTTTTGATGCCGCTGCCGGCGCGCGCCACCAGGCCCGCGCCCGTGATGGTCTTCGAGGTGAGGCCGCCGCCGGCCACCACCACCAGGTCGAGGCCGCCGTCGACCGCCTGCAGGAACACCGAGGGCGTGGGGCCGCCGAGCTGCAGCGAGTCGGACTGCAGTGCCGCGGGAATGGTGGAGTTGAGCGGGATGAACTTGAGCTCGACCTCGAGGCTGCGCTTCTTGAAATAGCCTTCGTCGGCCGCCACGAACACCGAGGCGAAGTCGGTCACGGCCGTGTAGCCGAACACGATCTTCGTCAGGGGCTGGGCGCGCGCGGGCAATGCGGCGGCCGCCGATGCCGCGGCCAATGCCGACAGCAGGGTGCGTCTCTTCATCATGGTTTTTCTCTCCTGAGGGGTGCTTTCTTCTGGGGTGACTTGGCGCTCTTCGGCCGCGGCAGCGCATGGCGCAGGCCGCCGACGATGAAGTTCACGAGCATCGGCGCCATGGCCGGATCGCCGGGCGTGTTCTCGCCGCGCGACAGGCGCGCGATGCGGCTGCTGTTCAGGTGGTTCATGAGGGCGCCGAGCGCGAACTGGTAGCCCCAGGCGATCTCGCCGCGCGTGGCATGCGGCAGCACGACGTGCAGCGCATCGATGAAGGCCTCGGCCAGCGGATCGAAGTAGGCGCGCAGCACGCGGTCGGCCTCTTCGGTGGTGTTGGCGAGTTCGCGCGCCACCAGCAGCGCGTAGTACTCGCCCTCGGGGCTCGCGCGCAGCGCCAGCACCGGCGTGGTGAAGGCCTCGATGATGCGCGGCAGCGTGCGCGCGTCGTCGGGGTCGAGGTTCACCGCCGCCAGCCCCGCGAGCCGCGCCTCGATCGAGGGGGCCCAGTGCTCGAAGATGGCGTGGAACAGCTCGTGCTTCTGGCCGTGGTAGTAGCCCACCAGCGCCAGCGGCACGCCGGCCTCCTCGGCGATCTGGCGGATCGTCACCGCGTGGTAGCCGTGCTGCGCGAACAGCTTCTCGGCCGCCAGCAGGATCGCCTGCCTGCGGTCGGGCCGTGCCGTCTCGATGGCGACAGCGGCGGCGGACGATGCGCTCGGGCGCGCGGCGCGGCGCTTGGCGGTGGGTGTGCGGGTGCTCATGGATGCGTATTGAACACTTGTACAAAAATGTTGAACACGCGTACAAACCCTGAGGTCAACCCCTCTTGAGCGCACTCCGTCACGGCGCTACGCTCGCTCCATGCCCGCTCCCAACATCCCCCAGATCCGCCTCTATCAAGACTGGCTGCGCGAGACGCGCGGCCTCGCTTTCGACAGCTACGACGCCCTGTGGCGCTGGTCCGTCACCGAGCTCGATGCCTTCTGGCAGAGCATCTGGGACTACGCCCGCATCGAGTCGCCCACGCCGCACACGGCGGTGCTCGCCGAGTCGCGCATGCCGGGCGCGCGCTGGTTCCCCGGGGCCCAGGTCAACTATGCGCGCGAGGTGTTGCGCCACGTCGACGCGGCCCATGCGGCCGGCATGCCCGCGATCGTCAGCGACAACGAGCGCGGCGAGGTGCGCGAGCTGTCGTGGCCCGAGATGCGGCGCCAGGTCGCGTCGGTCGCGCTCACGCTGAAGTCGCTCGGCGTGAAGCGCGGCGACCGCGTCGCGGCCTACATGCCCAACGTGCCCGAGACCATGGTGGCCTTTCTCGCCTGCTCGAGCATCGGCGCGATCTGGAGCGTGTGCGCGCCCGACATGGGCACGGCCGCCGTGGCCGACCGCTTCCGCCAGATCGAGCCCACCCTGCTGATCGCGGTCGACGGCGTGCACTACGGCGGCAAGCCGCTCGACCGCAGCGCCGTGCTGCAGGAACTGCGCGAGCAGCTGCCGAGCGTGCGCCGGCTGCTGCTCGTGCCCTCGCCCCACGCCGCGGGCCAGGTGGCGCACGACGTCGACTGGGCCCGGGCCACCGCGCGCGACGACGCCGAGGTCGCGGCCTTCGAACCCGAATCGCTGCCCTTCGACCATCCGATCTGGATCGTCTACTCGAGCGGCACCACCGGCCTGCCCAAGCCCATCGTGCACGGCCAGGGCGGCATCATCCTCACCATGCATGCCTGCGGCCTGCACAACGACGTGGGCGCGAGCTACGGCGCCAACAACTTCGGCGAGCGCTACCACTGGTACAGCTCCACCGGCTGGGTGATGTGGAACTCGCAGCTCTCGGGCATGGCCTTCGGCGCCACCATCTGCATCTACGACGGCAACCCGGCCGGCAGCAAGGAGAAGCCCGACTGGGGCGTGCTGTGGCGCTTCGTCGCGCGCCACGAGGTCACTTTCTTCGGCGCGGGCGCGGCCTACTTCAGCAACTGCATGAAGGCCGGGCTGGTCGCGAAGGACTGCGGCGACCTCTCGCGCGTGCGCGCGCTCGGCAGCACCGGCTCGCCGCTGCCCGAGGAGGTGCAGCGCTGGGGCACGCAGCAGATCCTCGATGCGGGCTCGAAGGACGTGTGGTGGTGCAACATCTCGGGCGGCACCGATTTCTGCGGCGCCTTCGTCGGCGGCCACCGTGAGCTGCCCGAGGTGCCGGGCCAGATGCAGTGCCGCGAGCTCGGCCATGCGGTCGAGGCCTGGAACGAGCAGGGCCAGCCGGTGATCGGCGAGGTCGGCGAGTTGGTCTGCACCCAGCCCATCCCGTCGATGCCGCTCTACTTCTGGGGCGACGAGGGCAATGCGCGCTACGTCTCGAGCTACTTCGACACCTACCCCGGCGTCTGGCGCCATGGCGACTGGATCCGGATCGGCAACGACGGCGGCTGCATCATCTACGGCCGCAGCGACGCCACCATCAACCGCCAGGGCCTGCGCATGGGCACCAGCGAGATCTACAGCGCGGTCGAGGGCCTGCCCGAGGTGCTCGATTCGATGGTGGTCGACCTCGAGTACCTGGGCCGCGAGAGCTACATGCCGCTGTTCGTGGTGCTGCGCCCCGGCGTCGCGCTCGACGATGCGGTGCGCGCGCGGCTTAACCATGCGATCAAGACCTCGCTGTCGCCGCGCTTCGTGCCCAATGACATCTTTCAGGTGGCCGAGATCCCGCGCACGCTCTCGGGCAAGAAGCAGGAGCTGCCGATCAAGAAGCTGCTGCTGGGCCAGCCGATCGAGAAGGTGGTGAACCGCGAGGCGATGGCCAATCCCGGCAGCCTCGACTGGTACGTGGCCTTCGCGGCGCAGCGCGCGTCCGTATGATGGCGCGATGCTTTCCAGACGCAACGTATTCCTTCTCGCGATCGCCACCGGCGTGGCCGGCGCCGCGCTCCTGAGTGCCTGCGCGGCCTCCTCCCCGTCGGCGCCTTCGGCCTCGGCCGCGCCGCTCGTCGTGAGCGGCACCGTGAGCTACCGCGAGCGCATCGCGCTCGATCCCGCCGCCGAGGTGCGCGTGCAGCTGCTCGACGTCTCGCGCATGGACGCGCCCTCGGTCGTGCTGGCCGAGCAGCGCATCCGCGCCGACGGCCGCCAGCCGCCGTTCGCCTACACGCTGCAGGTCGACGCGGCGCGCATCGATCCGCGCATGCGCTACGCCGTGGCGGCGCGCATCGTGCGCGGCGAGCAGCTGCTGTTCATCAACGACACGCAGTACAGCGTGCTCACGCAGGGCCAGGGCATGCGCGCGGACCTGGTGCTGGTGCGCGTCACGCCAACGTCGCCGCGCTGAGTTTCACGAGGTGTGAAGAAACCGTAGCGAGCGCCCCGAGGTCGCGCCGAGGACCGGAGCCGTACCTTGTACGGTGAGGACCGCAGGTGCGAGATCGGGGCGCGCAGTAGGTTTATTCACACCTCGTCAGGCCAGCAGCTCGTAGAGCACCATCTTCGTCTGCCGGCCGCGCAGCTCCACCTGCTCCTCGACGCGGCGCGTCGCCAGCCGGCCCTTGATCCCGGCATGAGTCACTTCCGACACCAGCAGCTGCGTGCCGAGCTGCTTGTTGATGCCCTCGATGCGGCTCGCCACGTTGATCACGTCGCCGAAGGCCGTGTACGACAGCCGGTCGTTCGAGCCCAGCACGCCCGCGATCACCATGCCGGTGTGGATGCCCACGCGGGTGCGGAACTCGGGCAGCGCCTGGCTGTGCCACTGGCGGTTGAGCGCGCGCATCTCGGCCTGCAGCTCGAGCGCCGCGAGGCAGGCCTTGTACTCGGCATCGGGCAGGTCGGCGGGCGCGCCCCACAGCACCATGATCCCGTCGCCGATGAACTTGTCGATCACGCCGCCATGGCGCGCGAACACGCGCGCCGCGAGGTTGAAGTAGTCGGTGAGCTGGCCCACCAGCACGGCCGGCGGCATCGACTCGGAGATGCTCGTGAAGCCCTCCACGTCGGTGAACATCACCGTCACGCGGCGCGGCGAGCCGTTGGGCGCGAGCGCATGGCCCTGCGCGATGAGCTGGTTGATCACGTCCACCGGCACGAACTTGCTGAAGGCCTTGAGGCTGCGCGCCGACTCGTCGAGCGCCTGGTCGAGATGCTGGATCTCGAGAACCCGGCTCGGCTCGCGCGGCAGGCTGTCGAGCTCGAGCATGCCGATGCGGCGCGCGATGCGCGACAGGTTCTCGACCGGCGCCGTCACCAGCTTCGACAGCCGCAGCGAGATCGCGAGCGCCACCGCGAGGAAGCCCAGCACCAGCAACATCGACCACAGCACCGCGCGGCGCAGGTCGCCGAGCAGCGCGTCCTCGGGCACCCAGCTCACCAGTTCCCAACCGGTGATCTCGATGCGCGAGGTCTGCGCCAGGTAGCGTCGCCCTTCGTGGCGGAACGAGAACGCGGTGTCGGCTGCGTGGCCCGCGGTGCCGTCGTCCACCATGTGCTGGTGCAGTTCGCCGAGCACGCCCGTGGGCGCCTCGAGCTGGTGCCGCACGCCCGGCATGTCGCTGCGCGCGAGCACGCGGTGGTCGGCCGACAGCAGCGCGCTGCCGCCGAAGCCGCTGCTGCTGAACTGGCGCACGAAGTCCGAGAGCCGGCCCAGCGACACGTCGCCGGCCACCACCAGCGCCTGCGGATTGCCGTCGGCATAGCGGCGCCGGCTCGGCAGCGCGTAGGTCACGCCGAGTTCCTGCGCGGCCGCGAAGACATAGGGCTGCGTCCACACCGGTCCCTTGGCCGCGCGGGCCCCGATATACCAGCTGCGCGTGCGCGGGTCGTAGTCGCTCTGGAAGGCCTCGAGGCGGATCGTCTGGTAGCGCTGCTGCGGCTCGGCATCGACCTCGAGCGGGCGCTTGTACTGCCAGGTCTCGGTCGTGATGCCGCGCTCGGGCGCGATGTGGCGGATCGCCGGCGCGGGATAGCGCAGCGCCATCAGCATCTGGCCCTCGTCGTTCGCGACGTAGAGGCTGTCGAGCTCGGGCGACTGCTGCAGCATGGTCCAGAGCATCTCGGCCGTCCATTCGCCCTGTTCGCCCGCGGGCCGCAGGCTCGGCGTGCCGGCGACCGCGCCGACCACCGACTCGGCCTTCGAGAGGAAGGCGTTCACCTTGTCCTCGGTGCGGTCGTGGTTCGACTTGTGGGCCGATACCCCGATGCGCGAGACCAGCCGCTGCGAACCCCAGTAGCCGAGCGAGACCAGCAGCAGCGATTGCGTGAGCGCGACCACGCTCACGATGGTGCCCACGTCGACCCGGAAGTGACGGGTGCGGCGCCGCGAAGGCGCCGGGTTCGAGGCGAAGCCGAAGGTCCATGGCCGTGTGACAGACGCGGTCGCTTCGGAAGACGGCCGCGCGGCCGGGTCCGGCGCGCCGGACGGATATCTGTTCATACTGCTCCCTGTCTGCCCAAGCGCATCCGCGGCCGGAGGGCCACGGATCGGCAGCCGGCGGTCTCGCTGTCCGATCAGTGCGTCGGAAATGCTGGCGAGTGCCGGATGCGGGGCGGATTCTCGCTCCACTCCCTCGAAGCGGGCGAAAGCTGTGCCGGGACAGTCGGAGATTCGGCGGCGCCGCGCGCCTACTGGGCGTCGTGGAAGATCAGCCCCAGCGTCTGGCGCCGGCCCGAGCGCACACGGCTCACGCCATGGCGCATCGTCACGCGGTAGCTGCCGCGCGTGCCCGCCACGGGCCGCTGGTTGACCGCGAAGATCACGGCCTCGCCCTGCGCGAGCGGCACCACCTCGGCGCGCGACTGCATGCGCGGGCGCTGCTCGGTCAGCACGAACTCGCCGCCCGTGAAGTCCTCGCCGGGCCGGCTCAGGAGCACCGTGAGCTGCAGCGGGAACTGCAGTTCGCCGTACAGGTCCTGGTGCAGGCAGTTGTAGTCGCTCTCGTCGTAGCGCAGCAGCAGCGGCGTCGGCCGCTGCTGGCCGGCCGCGTGGCAGCGCGCGAGGTAGTCCGCGTGCGTGGCGGGATAGTCCGCCGGCAGGCCCATCGCCTGAGCCCAGGCATTGGCCAGCGGCGCGAGCCGTTCGTAGAGTGCGGCGCGCCAGGCCGCGACCGGCTCGGGCAGCGGATAGGCGAGGTACTGGTACTCGCCCTGGCCGAAGCCATGGCGCTGCATCACCACGCGGCTGCGGAAATGTTGTGGTTCGTCGTACATCGCGGCCAGCGCCGCGCACTGGCGCGGACCGAGCAGGCGGCCGGTGGTGGCGCAGCCGCGCGCGGCGAGGTCGGCTTCGATGCGGGGCCAGTCGAGCGCATCGATCACGGAAGCGGGAGAAGGCATGGGGCGAGTGTGGCGCGGCCGGCGGGCGCGGGCTCGCCGTTTCCGGACGCGGCTTTCGGCACGGTTTTGCCGCTTCCTTGCGGCAGGCATCCGGCCTTTTGAGCGATCATCCGCCCATGGCGCGCGAAAAACCCATTCCACACGAGAACCCCGCCGGGCAATTGGTGCAGGGACGTTCCGTTGCCGCGCTGGGACGCGGCATGGCATTGGTCAAGGTCGGCAAGTCGCCGCGTCCGGTCGTTCGTCCCGAAGACAAGACCACGGTGCTGTTGAAGAAGGCGGCTCGCGCACTCGGCAAGCCCGGCATCGATCGGTCGGAAGTCTTTCGCGGGCCGAACGCGGCCAAGGTCTACGCCTATTCCGCCTACCCCCAGGACCTGAGCAAGGTCGTGCGCGAGGCGGCCGATGGCACCAAGGTCATCGGCCGCATGGTCGATGGCAGGTTCCGCGCCAGCAAGGCGTGAGTCGCCGCCCACCCCGGCTCGAGAAGCTGCTGGCGCAGACGCAGGGGCCGCGTCCGGTGGCGTTCGTGCTGGCTGGCCACAACGGGTCCGGCAAATCGACGCTCTGGTATTCGCGCCTCGCGGAATCGCTGCGCATGCCGCTGGTCAACGCCGACCGCATGATGATGTCCATCCTGCCGGATGCCGACCCGCTCACGGGGCGCATCCCGACCTGGGCCGAACGCCTGCGCGACGATGACGAGCGGTGGCAGGCGCTGTCCCAGAAAGGCGTGCGCGCCTTCAAGAGCCTGGTGATGGACCAGCGCATGCCCTTCGCATTCGAGACGGTCTTCTCCCACTGGAAGCCGCTGCCCGGCGGCGGTCACGCGTCGAAGGCGGACGACATTCGTGCCATGCAGGAGGCGGGCTATTTCGTCGTGCTGCTCTTCGTCGGACTGGTCTCGGTCGACATGTCCGTCTTTCGCGTGAGCACGCGCAAGCAGCAAGGCGGCCACGATGTGGAGCGCAGGAAGTTGATCGAGCGTTTTCCACGCACGCAGGCGGCGGTCGGGCACGCGACGCAGATCGCGAACATGACGCTGATGTTCGACAACAGCCGCTCGGAAAAGAACGCCTTCGCGCTGGTGCGCGCCCAGGCGAAGAAAACGGTGTTGTTCGATGCGCGGGACCCTCAATTCGACGTGGACCCCGAGCTTCGAGCAGTCTGCGATCCGTGGCTCGAGAAAGTCACGGGACCGTTCAAGCCACCGCGTACCCGGCGACCGAAGACAGCCGTGCGTTGATTCCGGATCGGGAATGCCTCAGAGCGGCGCGATCGGAATGCAGATGTCGCATTTGAAGGCGTGCGTGTTGTCGTCGTAGGCGTAGCTCGCCGCGTAGTGCTCGAAGGCCGGCCGGTTGTCGAACTGGAAGCCGCTGCCCGGCAGCCAGTCGCGCAAGAGGCGGGTCCAGGCCGTATTGATCTCGGCCGGCAGGCCGTGGAAGCGGAGCGCCGCATAGCGCCCGCCCGCCAGCACCGTCTTCTGGAAGCCGCCGTCGGGCACGAAGTCTTCGGGCACCTCCACGCAGGCGTCGTAGCGCGACTGCTCGGGCGGCGTGATGCTCGGGTCGTCGTGGCTGATGCCGTAGCGCGCGCCCGACCACAACCGGTGCCGGGTGATCCAGGGCGCCACCTGCTCGCCCCAGAACGCGCCCACGGGCGCGCCGAAGGGGCCGACATAGCGCAGGTAGGCGATGGTGACGGGCGGGCGGATGATCAGTTCGACGTTCATGGGGGGCTCCGGGGAAGCAGCGCCGTCGGGATCGCGGCGCGGACCGGGCCCATTCTTCGTGAAGCCATGCCGTTCGATCTGATCGGGATTGCTGTTCGCCTCGGGCAGCAGCGACCAGTCGTGGGCCGCGCGCCAGCTGCTGGGCGCGCTGCCGAAGCGCGCGCGGAAGGCGCGCGAGAAGGCCTCGCCCGAGCCGAAGCCGACCGACACCGCGGCCTCGAGCACCGACAGCCGCGGCTGCGTCGCGAGCCGCAGCGCTGCCACCTCGAGCCGGCGCCGGCGCACGTAGTCGCCCAGCGTCTCGCCGGCCCAGGCCGCGAACAGGCGGTGGAAATGGAAGGCCGAGAAATGCGCGACGTCGGCCAGCTCCGCGAGGTCGAGCGGGCGCTCGAGGTGATCGTCGATGTGCGTCACCACCTTGTGCATGCGCCACTCGTACTCGGACCGGCTGTCGCGCGGCATCGGCTTCAACCCTCGCGGGCCTGCGCGAGCAGCCAGTCGCTGAAGAACTTCAGCAGCGGCCGCTGGTCGGCGCGCTCGGGCGTCACGAGGTAGTAGGCGCGCTCGCCCGCGAGCGGCCGCGGGCAGGCCACCACCAGCTCGCCACGCGCGAGCTCGTCGGCCACCAGCATGGTCGGCATCAGCGCCACGCCCAGGCCCTGCGAGGCGGCCGCGGCCAGGATCGAGAACAGCTCGTAGCGCGGGCCGCCGCGCGCGTTGGGCGCGTCGACCTGCTGCGCATCGAACCACTGGCGCCAGCCATCGGGCCGCGTGCTCTGCTGCAGCAGCGGCATGTGCGCGATGGCCGTGGGCGAGACCGGCTTGCCGCGCGGCAGCAGCGCGGGGCTGCAGACCGGCACCACGTCCTCCTGCATCAGCGGCAGCGCGTGCGTGCCGGCCCAGTTCTGCACCTGCGCCACCGTGCCCGCGTAGAGCGCGGCGTCGAACTCCGCGTCGGCGAACAGGAAGGGCCGGGTGCGCGTCTCGATGTGCACCACCACGTCGGGCTGCAGCGCCGCGAAGCCCTTGAGCCGCGGCATCAGCCAGCGCGTGGCGAAGGTGGGCACGGCCGCCAGCGACAGCGAGCCGCCCTCGCCCTGGTGCGCCATCGCGTCGAGCGTGTCGCGCTCCATCGCCTCGAGCCGCTTGGCGGTCTGCCGCGCATAGGCCGCGCCGCTCGCGGTCAGCGCCACGCCGTGGCGCGTGCGGCGGAACAGCGCCACGCCGAGGAAGGCCTCGAGCGTGCCGATCTGGCGCGACACCGCGCTCTGGGTGAGCGCGAGTTCCTGCGCGGCGCGCGTGTAACTCTCGTGGCGCGCGGCCGCGTCGAAGCACACGAGGGTCTGCAGGGGCGGGATCTTGCGGCGCATGTATGCCGCGAGTGTATGACTGGCGAAGGGCTTTCATCAATGAAAGCACGGTTCCGGCAACGCCCAAGACATTCTGGATCCGCATATCTGGGTGAGGATTCATCGTTTGCGCCGCGCCCCTTGCCTCGCTAGGATCGCCCGATCCCCCTCTTTTCCCCTTTTTCCGGAGACAGCCGCATGGCCGCCAAAGCTTCCTTCCACTGGGACGACCCCTTCCTGCTCGACCAGCAGCTCACCGACGACGAGCGCATGATCCGCGACGCGGCCAATGCCTACTGCCAGGAGCGCCTGGCACCGCGCGTGCTCGAAGGCTTCCGCACCGGCGAGACCGATCCGGCGATCTTCCGCGAGATGGGTTCGCTGGGCCTGCTGGGCCCCACGATCCCCGAGCAGTACGGCGGCCCCGGCCTCAACTACGTGGCCTACGGCCTGATCGCGCGCGAGGTCGAGCGCGTCGATTCGGGCTACCGCTCGATGGCCAGCGTGCAGAGCTCGCTGGTGATGGTGCCGATCTTCGAATTCGGCACCGAAGGCCAGAAGCAGAAGTTCCTGCCCAAGCTCGCCACCGGCGAATGGATCGGCTGCTTCGGCCTGACCGAGCCCGACCACGGTTCCGACCCCGGCAGCATGGCCACGCGCGCCAAGAAGGTGCCGGGCGGCTACGCGCTCACCGGCAGCAAGATGTGGATCAGCAACTCGCCGATCGCCGACGTGTTCGTGGTCTGGGCCAAGGAAGTCAGCGAGAGCGGCGCCGTCGGCCCGATCCGCGGCTTCGTGCTCGAGAAGGGCATGAAGGGCCTGAGCGCCCCGGCGATCCACGGCAAGGTCGGCCTGCGCGCCAGCATCACCGGCGAGATCGTGATGGACAACGTGTTCTGCCCCGAGGAGAACGCCTTCCCCGAGGTGCAGGGCCTCAAGGGTCCGTTCACCTGCCTCAACAGCGCCCGCTACGGCATCTCGTGGGGCGCGCTCGGCGCCGCCGAGGACTGCTGGCACCGCGCGCGCCAGTACACGCTGGACCGCAAGCAGTTCGGCCGCCCGCTGGCCGCCAACCAGCTGATCCAGAAGAAGCTGGCCGACATGCAGACCGAGATCTCGCTGGGCCTGCTGGGCAGCCTGCGCCTGGGCCGCATGAAGGACGAAGGCACGGCCGCGGTCGAGATCACCTCGATCATGAAGCGCAACAACTGCGGCAAGGCCCTCGACATCGCCCGCCTGGCGCGCGACATGATGGGCGGCAACGGCATCAGCGACGAATTCGGCGTGGCGCGCCACCTCGTGAACCTCGAGGTCGTGAACACCTACGAAGGCACGCACGACATCCATGCGCTGATCCTGGGCCGTGCCATCACGGGCATCGCCGCGTTCGCCAACTGAAAACGGACAGCCGAACGCAGAAGGAATACCAAAGAGACGCAGAAGTCGCAGAAAAAACCGAAGACATTTTTCGGGCTTCCCTTCTGCGACTTCTGCGCAACCTTCGCGACTTCTGCGTTCTGCCCCCGCATTCCTGACATGACCCAAGCAGCCCTCGACGGCATCAAGGTTCTCGATCTGTCCCGCGTGCTCGCGGGCCCGTGGTGCACGCAGATCCTCGCGGACCTGGGCGCCGATGTCGTCAAGATCGAGCGTCCCGGCGTCGGCGACGACACCCGCACCTGGGGCCCGCCCTTCGTGAAGGACGCGAACGGCAACGACAGCGACCAGGCCAGCTACTTCACCGCCTGCAACCGCAACAAGCGCTCGGTCACCATCGACATGGCCACGCCCGACGGCCAGGCGCTGCTCAAGCAGATGGCGGCGCAGGCCGACGTGGTGGTGGAGAACTTCAAGACCGGCGGCCTCAAGCAGTACGGCCTGGACCAGGAGACGCTGCGCCGCGCCAACCCGCGGCTCATCTACTGCAGCGTCACCGGCTTCGGCAACGACGGCCCCTATGCCGAGCGCGCGGGCTACGACCTGATGATCCAGGCCATGACCGGCATGATGAGCATCACCGGCCGCCCCGACGGCGAGCCCGGCGGCGGCCCGCTGCGCGTGGGCGTCGCGCTCACCGACATCTTCACCGGCGTCTACGCGAGCACCGCGATCCTCGCCGCGCTGCAGGTGCGGCACCGCACCGGCGAAGGCCAGCACATCGACATGGCGCTGCTCGACGTGGGCATGGCGATCCTCGCCAACCAGGCCAGCGCCTTCCTCAACACCGGCAAGGCGCCGGCGCGCCAGGGCAACACCCATCCGAGCCTCGCGCCCTACCAGGACTTCCCGACGCTGGACGGCGCGATGCTGCTGGCGATCGGCAACAACGGCCAGTTCGCGCGCTTCTGCGAGGCCGCGGGCCAGACCGGCTGGGCCAGCGACGCGCGCTTCGCGAGCAACACGCTGCGCGTGAAACACCGCGGCGTGCTGATCCCGATGATGGAAGAACTCACGCGCACGCGCACCACGGCCGACTGGGTCGCGCTGCTCGAGGACAAGGCCGTGCCCTGCGGCCCGATCAACGACATCGCGCAGGCCTTCGACGATGCGCAGGTCAAGGCGCGCGGCCTCGCGGTCACGCTGCCGCGCGACGCGGGCGACGGCATCGCCGCCATCACCGGCGTGGCGAGCCCGCTGCGCCTGTCGGCCACGCCGCCGGTGCTGCGCCGCGCACCGCCCGCGCTGGGCCAGCACACGCGCGAGGTGCTCGCCGAGATGGGCATCGATGCGGCGCGCTTCGAGGCATTGCGCGCCTCGGGCGTGGTCTGACACACTGGCGGGCATGACCCGCCCGCACGAACCTTCCGATGCCGCGCCGTTCGCGCTGCGGCGCATCGATCACCTGGTGCTGCGCGTGCGCGATGCCGAGCGCGCCATCGCCTTCTACGTCGGCGTGCTCGGCTGCACGGTCGACAAGCGGCGCGACGACCTCGGCCTGGTGCACCTGCGCGCGGGCGCGAGCCTGATCGACCTCGTCACGCACGACGGCAAGCTGGGCCGCGCGGGTGGCGCGCTGGCCGGCCGCGAGGGCCGCAACCTCGACCACCTGTGCCTGCGCATCGAGCCCTTCGACGAGGCTGCGATCCGCGAACGCATGGCGCGCCATGGCGTCGAGGTCGACGGCGAGGTGCAGAACAACTACGGGGCCGAGGGCACGGGGCCCTCGATCTATCTGCGCGATCCCGACGGCAACGGCGTCGAGCTCAAGGGCCCGACTGCCTAGCCGCGCCCCAGCACCGCCACCGCGAACACCGCCACGCCCAGCACCAGGTTCAGGCTCACGAGCTTGCGCACCAGGTCGAGCCGGCCCGCGGCCACCGGCCAGGCGCCGTCGTCGACCGCGCGCCGCATCGCGCGGAACACCGAGGCGCGGATGTAGACGTAGATCGCGGCCATCACGATCGCGATGCCCATCATGGCCTCGATGCGCCAGTGCACGCCGCGGAAGCCGCCCGTGGCCAGGATCATCGCCACGCCCGTCACGAACAGCAGCGTGACCGAGGCATCGACCCCGACGAAGAAGCGCCGCAAGGTCGCGGCCATCATGCGCAGGCGCAGCGGTGGCTCGAGCGTGGCGACGGCGGCCGGGCGCACCGCGAAGTGCATGAGGGCCATGCCGCCGACCCAGAAGGCGGCGCACAGCAGGTGGACGAAGAGCGGGAGCAGGTAGGACATGGGGGGCGATCAGACCACCGATGCCCGCCGCGCGCAACGATCTCCCCGCGTCTTCCTCAAGCGGCGGCCGCGCGCGTGCGCGGTGCCGGCTTGCGCGTTTTGGGCGCCTTGGCCGGCCCGGTGTCCGCGTAGCGCTTCATGTCGCGCACCACGCAGCGCAGCAGCTCGGCCGCGGCCGGCGACAGCAGGCGCCCGTGGCGCGACACGATGTGCGAGCGGCCCTGCGACAGCAGCGGGTTCTTCATCGGCAGCTCGATCAGCTCGGGGTGGTCGGCGTTCGGCGTCAGCGAGATCCGCGTGCCCAGCGTGTAGCCGAGCCCGGCCGAGACGAAATGGCCGAGCGCGCCGAACGAGGTGGTGGTCAGCAGCGAGGGCAGCCGCACGCCCTCGCTGATCTCGGCCGCTTCGATGTGCTGGCGCACGCCGAAGTTGCGGTGCAGGGTGGCGCCGGGGTAGGGCAGCAGGTCGGCGAGCTTGAGCGGGCGGCCCAGCTGCGCGAGCGGATGCGAGCGCAGCACCAGCGCCTGGATCGGCTGCGGATGCGACTGGTGCGAGGTCAGCCGCTCGTCGCGCGGCGGCTGGAACAGCATGCCGATGTGGGCGCGCTCCTCGACCACGCGGCGCACGATCTCGTCGGTGCTGGCCACGTCGAGGTCGACGGTGATCCCCGGGTGCGTGGTCATGAACTCGCGCAGGCTGTGGCGCATCAGCCAGTCCACGTAGCCCTCGCCCACCACGATGTCGATGTGGCCGCGCTCGATCTTGCGGATGCTGTCCATCTGCGCCATCAGGTGCTGCTTCTGGCTGTTCTGGCGGCGCACGTAGCCGGCCAGCATCTCGCCCGCGTCGGTGGGCACCACGCCGCGGCCATGGCGCTCGAGCAGCGGCACGCCGCACTCCTGTTCGAGGATGCCGATCGCGCGGCTGACGGCCGAGGGGTCCATGTCGAGCACGTCGGCCGCGCCGCGCACCGAGCCGCTGTCGAGCACCTGCATGAAGTAGCGCACGCGGCGCGTGTCGAGCCTGTCGTCCATCGCCCGGTCTCCTGAGTGTTGCATTCAATGCATCGAATATCCCGATTTGCGGTCATTGATGCAATAGGCCTACATGGAGAAACTCGCCGCCATCCGCCAGCAAAGGCTTCACCCACGGCTCCAGACCGACGCCCCACCCATGACCTCCGCCGCCTCAGTTCCCATCACGGCCGCGCCCTCCGGCGCTTCCGGAAAACTCAAGCTCGCGGTCGTCACGCTGGCCATCGTGGCCGCGGCCGAGCTGGTCGGCCCGGTGCAGTTCAGCGTCGGCCCGGGCAAGGTGGCGCTGCTGCCGATGCTGTGGGCGCTGCTGATCGCCGCGGTCTGGGGCATCGCGCACCGCCGCGTGCCGGGCGTGGCGCGCGTCGCCACCGCCGAGCAGTCCTTCGCGGGCGGCCTGCTCAACGCGGGCCTGCTGCTGTTCGTGGTGAAGCTGGGCCTCACGGTCGGCGCCGCGCTGCCGCAGGTCAAGCAGGCCGGCTGGGCGCTGCTGTTCCAGGAGTTCGGCCATGCGCTCGGCACCCTGGCGCTGGGCCTGCCGCTGGCGCTGCTGCTGGGCATCAAGCGCGAGGCCGTGGGCGCCACCTTCTCGGTGGGGCGCGAGGGCAACCTCGTGATCATCGGCGAGAAGTACGGCATGGCCTCGCCCGAGGGCCGCGGCGTGCTGGCCGAGTACATCACCGGCACGGTACTGGGCGCGCTGTTCATCGCGGTGCTGGCGGGCTTCATCGCCAGCCTGCACGTCTTCGATCCGCGCTCGCTGGCCATGGGCGCCGGCGTGGGCTCGGGCAGCCTGATGGCGGCCGCGCTGGGCGCCATCGCCGCGCAGCAGCCGGCCGAGATGCTGCCGCAGCTCACGGCCATCGCCGCCGCCTCGAACCTGCTGACCACCGTCGCTGGCTTCTACTTCACGCTGTTCCTCTCGCTGCCGCTGTGCTCGTGGCTCTACGGCAAGCTCGAGCCGGTGCTGGGCCGTTTCTCGAAGCGCGGCGCGCCCGATGCGGGCACCGCCGCCGTGTCGCAGGTCAGCGTGGCGCATGGCGGCGCGCTGCCGCTGCGCGACACGCTGATCGCCTGGGCAGTGGTGGGCGGCGGCGTGCTGATCGGCAATTCGCTGACCTACAAGGTGCCGCCACTGGTCTCGCTCGAGGGCATGCTGGCCGTGGTGGCGATCGCGCTGGCCGTTGAGGGCCTCAAGCGCCTGGTGCCGCGGCTGCCGATGGTGCTGGTGCTGTCGGTGGTGGCCACGGTGGTGGGCATCCCGGGCCTGCTGCCGTTCTCCGACGCGCTGATCGCGCTCACCGCCAAGCTCAACTTCCTGGCCTTCACCACGCCGGTGCTCGCGCTGGCCGGCTTCTCGGTCGCGAAGGACCTGCCGGTGTTCCGCCAGCTCGGCTGGCGCATCGTGGTGGTGTCGCTGACCGCCACCGCCGGTACCTTCCTCGGCGCTACCCTGATCGCCGAATTCTTCCACTGACCCCACTAGAGAACCCCACCATGTACCGCGACCCCGAAATCGCCGAAGACACCCGCGCGCGCATGCAGGCCTGGCGCCGCGACATCCATGCCAATCCCGAGACCGCGTTCGAGGAGCACCGCACCGCCAACGTGGTCGCCAACGCGCTGATGCTGATGGGCTTGCCGGTGCACCGCGGCCTGGCCGGCACCGGCGTGGTCGGCACGCTGAAGAACGGCGACGGCCCGAGCATCGCGCTGCGCGCCGACCTCGATGCGCTCAACATGCAGGAGCTGGGCACGCAGGCCCATGCCTCGAAGTGCGTGGGCAAGATGCACGCCTGCGGCCACGACGGCCACACCGCGATGCTGCTGGGCGCGGCCGAGCACCTGTCGCGCCACAAGCCCTTCAAGGGCACGGTGCACTTCGTGTTCCAGCCGGCCGAGGAGAACGAGGGCGGCGGCCGCGTGATGGTCGAGGAAGGCCTGTTCGACCAGTTCCCCGCCGATGCCGTCTACGGCATGCACAACTTCCCGAGCCTGCCGCGCGGCCGCTTCGCGATCCGCAAGGGCACCATGACCGCCTACCTCGACACCTTCGAGATCGTGGTCACCGGCAAGGGCAGCCACGGCGCCATGCCCGAGACCGGCATCGACTCGGTGGTGGTCTCGGCGCAGCTCATCAACGCACTGCAGACCATCGTGAGCCGCCGCACCGGCGCCACCGACTCGGCCGTGGTCAGCGTCACGCAGATCCATGGCGGCGACACCTGGAACGTGATCCCCGAGACCGTGGTGCTGCGCGGCACCGTGCGCACGCTCGACGCCGCGATCCAGGACAAGACCCAGGCCGCGATGCAGCAGATCTGCGAGGGCGTGGCCGCCACCCACGGCGCGAAGGTGGCGCTCGACTACCGCCGCGGCTATCCGGGCGTGGTCAACACGCCGGCCGAGACCGACGCCGCGATCGCCGCGGCCGCCAGCCTGGTCGAGCGCGAACAGGTGCTGACCGACATCCCGCCGGCCATGGGCTCGGAGGACTTCGCCTTCATGCTGCAGAAGCGTCCGGGCGCCTACATCGGCATCGGCGCGGGCGAGGGCCCGAACGATCCGAACGTGCACAACCCCTACTACGACTTCAACGACAACATCCTGCCGTTGGGCGCGGCCTACTGGGTGGCACTGGTCAAGCAGCAGCTTCCGGCCGCATGATGCGCTGATGCTGTCCGCCTTCGACATCTTCAAGATCGGCATCGGGCCCTCGAGCTCGCACACCGTGGGCCCGATGCGCGCGGCGCTGCTGTTCGCGCGCTCGCTCGAGCAGCGGGGCCTGCTCGAGCGCGTCACGCGATTGCGCGTCGACCTGTTCGGCTCGCTCGGCGCCACCGGCCATGGCCATGCGACCGACCAGGGCGTGATCCTCGGCCTGTTCGGCGACGCCCCCGACACGGTGCGGCCCGAGACCGTGCAGCCGCGGCTCGAGGCGCTGCGCCGCGGCGGCACGCTGATGCTGCTCGGCACCACGCCGATCGCCTTCGACCGCGTGCGCGACATCGTGTTTCGCGGCGAGGAGTCGCTGCCCGAGCATCCCAACGCGATGCGCTTCACCGCCTTCGCCACCGACGATGCGGTGCTCGCCGAGGGCCGTTATTTCTCGGTCGGCGGCGGCTTCGTCGTCGAGGGCGGCCAGGCCGTGGCACAGACCGCGGCGGTGGCGGTGCCGCATCCCTTCGCTACCGGCGACGAACTGATGGCGCAATGCGAGGCCAACGGCCTCTCGGTGGCCGCGCTGGTGCTGCGCAACGAATGCGCCTGGCGCCCCGAGGCCGAGGTGCGCGCGGGCCTGCTGCGCATCTGGGGCGTGATGCAGCAGTGCGTGCAGCGCGG
>NZ_JBZAYE010000869.1:0-2492 GCF_058244205.1 Variovorax sp. 20P10.2.4 | reverse complement strand
GTCGCCCGGGGCCAGCTCACGGCCGCGCCGCCGCTCGCGGCCGAGCGTGGTGTCGACGCGGCCTGGGCGCAGCGGCTGCGCGCCTACTGGCGCTTCGCGGGCGGCGCGAACCTCTCGGCCTCGATGCAGGCGCTCGCCAAGGTCGGCGTGTCCGATGGGCTGCCCGAACCCGTGGCGACACCGCTCGCGGGCTTCTATCACCCGGGGTGGCCGCGCATCGAGACCAGCATCGAGGCCGTTGAACAGTTGCCGGGCACGGACGGCACGGTCGCGATCGCGGTCAATGCCGCCACCGTGACCGGCGAGGACACGGCCTGGCTCGACGCGATGATCGCCGCGCTCGCGCAGCGCGGCCTGCGCGCCTATGCCTTCTACGGTCCGCGCCAGCAGAAGGACCTCTACACGCGCATGACCCAGGCCGAGGGCGGCCGCCGCGTGGCCGACCTGATCGTGAATGCCGCGCTGGTCTTCACGCCCAACGAGCGCAAGGCCGAGCTCGAGCGCATCGGCGTGCCGGTGCTGCAGACCCTGCCATCGCTGGCCATGGATGCGGCGCAGTGGGCGCAGAGCAAGGACGGCCTGGCTCAGTCCGACATCGCCGCCTACTACAGCCCGAGCGAACTGGCCGGCATGACCGACCCGATGCTCGTGAGCGCGCGCGATGCCGCGAGCGGCAGCCTGCAGCCGCTGCCCGCGCAGATCGAGGCGGTTGCCGACAAGGCCGCCGCGCTGCTGCGGCTGCAGCGTACGAGCGCGGACCAGCGCCGGGTCGCGATGCTGGTCTACAACTACCCGCCGGGCGAGGCCAACTTCGGCGCCTCCTTCCTCAACGTGCCGCGCAGCGTGAGCCGCATGATCGCGGCGATGCAATCGGCCGGCTACCGCACCGAGGCGCCCGCGCCCGAGGCGCTGATCGCGCAGGTGCAGGCCACGCTCAAGGCTTCCTACCCGGCGCCGGGAACCGACGAACTGCAGCCGCTGCTCGCGCAGGGCCTGGCCGACACGCTGCCGCTCGTGCGCTACCTCGCGTGGTTCCGCGCGCTGCCCGTCGAGACGCAGCAGCGCATCGAGGCCTACTGGGGCGCGCCCGAAAGCTCGACCCAGCTGCGCACGGTGGACGGCGCGCCGGCCTTCGTGATTCCGCGCGTGCGCTTCGGCAACGTGGTGGTGCTGCGCCAGCCGCCGCGCTTCGAGCCCGGCACGGCGGTGAAGGACAAGGCGCAGCAGGTCTACCACCGCTCGGCGGTGCCGCTGGGCCACGCCTACCTCGCCACCTACCTCTGGCTGCGCACGCAATTCGGCGCCTCGGCCGTGGTGCACGTGGGCACGCACGGCACGGTCGAATGGTCGGCCGGCAAGGAGCGCGGGCTGTCGGTGCAGGACGATCCGCTGCTGGTGCTCGGCGACCTGCCCAACGTCTATCCCTACGTGATGGACAACCTCGGCGAGGCCACCACCGCCAAGCGCCGCGGCCGCGCGACCATGGTCAGCCATTCGACGCCGATGTTCTCGCCCGCCGGCCTGCGCCCGGGCCTCACCCAGATGCACGAGCGCATGCACGACTGGGAGACGCTCGCCCCCGGCCCGGTCAAGGCCGCGCTCGAACGGCAACTGCTGGCCGACTTCGTGGCCCGGCACTACGACCGCGACCTGGCCTGGACACCCGCGCGCATCCGCGCCGACTTCGCAGGCTTCGTGGCGGTGCTGCATCCCTACCTCGACGAACTCGCGCAGACCGCGCAGCCGCTGGGCCTCGCGACCTTCGGCGAGGCGCCCGATGCCCGGCGCCGGCGCGCCACGTTGCTGCAGATCGTCGGCAAGCCGCTGGCGACCGCGCTCGGCGAGGACCTCGACGAGACCTTCCTGCGCGAGCCGGCCGACATGGCCAACTCGCCGCTGGGGCGCTGGGTGGCGCGGGTGCTCGACGATGCCGCCTTCGACGGCGTGGCGGCCGTGCCCGCGCAGCCCGCGCAGGCCGAGACCCTGCGCGCGCTGGCCACGCGCGTGCGCCAGCTCGACGCGACGCTCGCGCACAACGAGGAGATCGAGGGCCTGCTGATCGCCCTCGACGGCCGCTACCTGCGCGCGAGCTATGGCGGCGATCCGGTGCGCAATCCCGACAGCCTGCCGACCGGGCGCAACCTCTACGGCTTCGATCCCAGCCGCGTGCCCACGCGCGCGGCCTGGGACACCGGCGTGGCCGCCATGGACGCCTGGATCGCCGCCTATGCGCAGTCCCACGGCGGCAAGGCGCCCGAGAAGATCGCGTTCACGCTCTGGGCCGGCGAAGCCTCGCGCCACCAGGGCGTGCTCGAGAGCCAGGCCTTCCATGCGATGGGCGTGCGGCCACGCTGGGACGAGGCGGGGCGCATGAACGGCATCGAGGTGCTGCCCGCCGCGGCCTTGAAGCGGCCGCGCATCGATGTGCTGGTCAGCGTGACGGGCTCCTACCGCGACCAGTTCCCGCACGTGATGCGCTGGCTCGACGAGGC
>NZ_JBZAYE010000868.1:0-2510 GCF_058244205.1 Variovorax sp. 20P10.2.4 | reverse complement strand
TCGAGCTGTCGGTCGATGCCAGCCTGCTGCGCGGCCGCAGCAGCGCCGGCCTGGCGGGCAGCTTCACGGTGCGCGAAGGCTTCGCCGAGCTGCTGCGTGGCCATGGCCTGCAGGCCGTGCGCCAGGCCAACGGCAGCTTCACGCTCGATATGGCACCCCCGCCGCCAGCGCCGACCGGGGCGGGCGAGGTGCAGGCCGGCCACGGCATGCTGCCCGAGGTGCGCGTGCACAACAGCGCGCCGCCCGAGACCGCCACCGGCCCGGTGGTCGGCTATGTCGCGAAGCGCAGCGCCAGCGGCACCAAGACCGATGCCTCGCTGCTGGAGACGCCGCAGCTCGTGAACGTGGTGACGCGCACGCAGATGGACGACCAGGGCGCGCGCACCGTGGCCGAGGCGCTGCGCTACACGGCCGGCGTGCTGGCCGAGCCCAACGGCTTCGACGTGCGCTACGACTGGAACTACATCCGCGGCTTCAACACCTTCGGCACCCAGTGGCTCGACGGCCTGCCGCTGCCCGGCGACCCGGCCAGCTATGCGGTGCCGCGCATTCCGGGCTATGCGCTCGAGCGCGTCGAAGTGGTCAAGGGGCCGGCCTCGGTGCTCTACGGCAAGGCCATTCCCGGTGGCCTGGTGAACCAGGTGACGAAGCGGCCGCAGGCGGTCGCGCAGCGCGAGGTGCGGCTGTCGGCCACCCACTTCGGCGGCGCCGAGCTCGCCACCGACCTCACGGGTCCGCTCGACGAGGACGGCAAGTTCCTCTACCGGCTGATCGCGCTGCGGCGCGATGCGCACACGCAGGTCGACCTGGAGCGCGACCGCGAGACCATGATCGCGCCCAGCCTCACGTGGCGGCCGTCGGCCGACACCTCGCTCACCGTGCAGGCCCACTACCAGAAGGACGATCCGCGCATGAGCCCGCGCTTCTACCCGGTGGTGGGCTCGCATGTGCCGAGCCCGCTGTTCGGCTACATCCCGCGCAGCCTGTACCTGGGCGAGCCGTCGACCGACAGCTTCAACCGCAGCTACAAGTCGCTGGGCTACGGCTTCGAGCACCGCTTCAACGACACGGTCTCGGTGCGCCAGAACCTGCGCTACGGCCATGCCGCGCAGGACATGTTCCTGGTGCGCGTGCATCCCTTCAATGCCTATCGGCCCGACGGCCACACGCTCAACCGCGTCTCGGCGATCTCCGACGACGACATCCGCTCGCTCTCGGTCGACACCCAGCTCGAGGCGCGCCTGCGCACCGGCCCGCTCGCGCACACGCTGCTGGCCGGCGTCGACCACCTGCGCGGCAAGCTGTCCTTCAACTTCGCCAACAGCGCCATCGGCGTGCCGCCGCTCGACGTGCTGAACCCGGTCTACGGCCTGCCGGTCACGCGGCCGACCAGCTACACCAACTCGACCTTCCAGGCGGTGCGCCAGACCGGGCTGTACCTGCAGGACCAGATCCGCTGGGGCCGCGCCATCGCCACGCTGGGCCTGCGCCACGACCGCTCGTCCATAGACACCACCAACCGCATGCTGGCCTCGCGCCCCGTGGTGCCGACCGACGACGCCGCGACCACCGGCCGCGTCGGCCTGGGCTACGTGTTCGACAACGGCGTCGCGCCCTATGCGAGCTATTCCACCTCGTTCCTGCCGGTCACCGGCGTGGACCGCTACAACCAGCCGTTCCGCGCGCAGAAGGGCCGGCAGTTCGAGCTCGGCCTGAAGTACGAGCCGACCGGCGGCTGGGGTTTCATGACCGCGTCGCTCTACCAGAACGACCTCGAGAACAGCCTCACGCCCGACCCGATGGACTCGCAGCGCTCGGTGCAGTCGGGCCGCCAGCGCCTGCGCGGCCTCGAGCTCGAGGCCAAGGCCGAGCTCACGAAGCGGCTCAGCATGATCGCGGCCTACTCGTACACCGACTCCGAGGTGCGCAGCAGCAACGACCGCAACCAGTTGGGCCGCCCCACGCTGCGCACGCCGCGGCACCAGGCCTCGGCCTGGCTCGATTACCGCTTCGAGAGCGTGCCCGGCCTGCAGGCCGGCATCGGCGCGCGCTACATGTCGGCCTACGACACCGCCGGTACCTACGACCCCTACCTGCGCGTGCCCGCGCTGTTCCTGTGGGACCTCGGCGCCTCCTACGACCTCGGCCTGCTCGGCGATGCCTGGAAGGGCGCGCGGCTGCGGCTGACGGTGGCCAACGTGTCGGACCGGCGCTATGTCTCGCACTGCCTGATGCTGGCCGGCTCGCCCTGCAACTACGGCGCGCGCCGCACCGCCACCGCCACGCTCTCGTACGCCTGGTGATGGCGGTGCTCGCGGGTCTTTGCACGGTGCTCGGCGCGCTGTGCGTGTACCGGGCCGCGCCGCACCAGCGGCTTGGCGGCGCTGTGTCGAAGCCGCGCGCGTGGCGTGGCATGGGCTGCGTGCTGATCGCGCTCGGTGCCTGGCTGTTCTGCCGCGCGCTGCAGCCGGCGGCCGGCCTCTTCAGCGCGCTCACGCTCCTGATGTGCG
>NZ_JBZAYE010000867.1:0-2511 GCF_058244205.1 Variovorax sp. 20P10.2.4 | reverse complement strand
CTCGATGCCAGCGTGCGCGGCCACCTGCGCGACCAGATCCGCGCGATCCAGCAGCGCTTCGGCGCCACCACCTTGCTGGTCACGCACGACCAGGAAGAGGCGCTCGCCATGGCCGACCGCGTGGCGATGCTCAAGGACGGCCGGCTGCTGCAGATCGCCACGCCGCGCGAGATCTACGAGCAGCCCGCGAGCCGCGCGGTGGCCGAGTTCGTCGGGCTCTCGACGATCCTGCCGGCCAGGGTGGCGGGCCTCAACAAGCTCGACCTGGGTTTCGCCCAGCTCGCCGCGCCCACCGGCATGCGCGCGCCCGGCACCGCGCTGCACGTGCTGGTGCGGCCCGAGCACATCGCGCCCGATCCCGCGCCCGGCACGCCGAACCGCATCGCGGGCCGCTGCGGCGCGCAGCGCTACCTCGGCTCGCTGACGCGCTACGACTTCGAGGTGCCGGGCGCCGCCAGGCCCTTTCTCGCCGAATCGGCGCGGCCGGCCACGGACGCCATCGCGATCGCGCCCGAACACCTTCGCCTGCTCGACCACTGAATCATCTACTCCCGAGGAGTCACCCATGCAACGCAGACATCTGATCCAGGCCGCCGGCGCCCTGCCCGTGCTGGCGCTCGCGCGCACCGCCTTCGCCTTCGACGGCCCCGAGCTCTACGCGGGCGAGAAGGCGCTCTACGCCGAGGCGCAGAAGGAAGGCCTGTGCGTCTCCTTCGACACCGGCCCCGAATGGGCCAACTGGAAGTCGCTGTTCCGCGACTTCAAGAAGCGCTATCCCGAGATCGAGCTGACCTACAACGACATCGGCTCGGCCGCCACCGTGGTCGCGCTGGAAAAAACGAAGCGCCGCCCGCAGGCCGACACCGCCTACTACTTCGCGGCCTCGGCCGTCGATGCCGCGAAGAAGGACGTGGTCGCGCCGTTCAAGCCCGTCAACTTCGACAAGCTGCCGGCCGTGTTCCGCGAGGCCGAGGGCCGCTGGTTCACCATCCACACGCTCAACATCGCGTTCCTCGTGAACAAGAAGCTGGTGAAGAACGTGCCCACCGGCTGGGCCGACCTGCTCAAGCCCGAGTTCAAGAGCACGGTGGTCTACCTCGACCCACGCTCCACCGGCATCGGCCAGGTGCTGACCTTCGCCGCGGCCTATGCCAACGGCGGCGGCGTCGACAACGTGCAACCCGGCACCGACTACCTCGGCAAGCTGCATGCGGCCGGCAACGTGCTGCGCGTGGAAGGCACCACGCCGTACGCCAAGTTCCTCAAGGGCGAGATCCCGGTCTGGATCAGCTACGAGAACGACGGCCTCAAGGCCAAGCACGTCGACGGCATGGGCGACGCGGTCGAGGTCGTGATCCCGAAGGAGGCCAGCGTGGCCGCGCCCTATGCGATCAGCCTGGTGAAGAACGGCCCGAACCCGAACGCCGGCAAGCTGTGGCTCAACTTCATCATGAGCGAGGCCGGCCAGTCGCTGTTCGCACAGGGCTTCGTGCGGCCCGCGGTGCCGGGCACGCCGCTGTCCGCCGACGTCGCCGCCAAGATGCCGGCCGCGCCGCAGATCAAGCCGCTCGACGTGGTGAAGGCCTCGGAGCGCAAGGCCGAGCTCGACAAGCTCTGGGCCCAGGCCGCGCTGGGGAAGTAGGCGCTTCGTGATGAGACGCTTCGGTGCCTGGCCCGCCTGGGCCTTCATGGCGCTGTTCTTCGCAGTGCCGCTGGCGGCGCTGCTGCCCGAGGCCTTCGCCGAGCGCGGCAGCGCCTTCGGCCGGCTGGTGGGCAACCCTTTGTTCTTCGGCGCGCTGCGCAACACGCTGGCGCTCGGGCTGGCGGCGGGCGCGGTGTCGGCGCTGGTCGGCACCTGCATCGCGATCGAGCTCGCGCGCCAGCCGGCCGCGCGGCGCCAGTGGCTGATGACCCTGCTGGGCCTGCCGCTGGCCTTCTCGGGGCTGGTGATCGCCTACGGCTTCATCCTGGCCTTCGGCCGCGCGGGCTTCGTGACCCAGCTGATGGCCGGGCTCGGCGCCGACCCGGCGGTGCTCGGCAGCTGGATCTACAGCGTGTCGGGCCTGGGCTTTGCCTATGCCTACTACCTGATCCCGCGCGTGGCGCTGTCGCTGTACCCGGTGTTCGCCAACCTCGACCCGCGCCCGGCGCAGGCCGCGCGCACGCTCGGCGCCTCGCGCGCCCGCGCCTTCTGGGACACGGTGCTGCCCGAGGTCGCGCCCTCGGTGCTGTCGAACGCCTGCATGGTGGCCGCGATCGCGATGGGCACCTACGGCACGGCGCTGGCGCTGGTGGGCACGCAGCTCAACATCCTGCCGCTGATGCTGCTGGCGCAGGTGGGCGACGGCGGTTCCGATTTCGCGGTGGCGGCGGCCCTGTCGCTGGTGCTGATGGTGGTGTGTGTGATCGTGATGGGAGTGGGCGATGTGCTTACGCGAAGGCGCGAACGCGGCGCGGTGGTCGGCGCCGGTCATTGAGGCGCTCGCGCGCCTCGCGCAACGGCAGCGCGGG
>NZ_JBZAYE010000866.1:0-2512 GCF_058244205.1 Variovorax sp. 20P10.2.4 | reverse complement strand
AGGCCGCGCAGCCGCTCCACCGGCTCGTTCGAGAACACGAAGCGCAGGTACTGCGCGCCATGCGTCTCGCCCCAGCCCTGCATGGCGGTGGCGCAGACGCGCGCCTTCAGCAGCCGCTCGGACAATGTCTGGCCGTCGATGCCGAAGTCGCTGGCGCGCAGCAGCATCGACCAGCCGCCGGCCGGCACGCCCACGGGCAAGCCGCGCAACTCGTCGAGCAGCGTGTCGCGCCGCCGCTCGAGCTCGGCCACGTAGGGCGCCAGCGTGCGCGGCGACTGCGCGAGCGCGGTGGCGACCGCGTCCTGCGCGATGCCCACCGGCACCACCACGTTGGCGAGCGACACCGCCACCAGGTCGGGCATGTAGCTCTCGGGCGCCACGGTCCAGCCCACGCGCCAGCCGATCATGCGCAGCTCCTTGGCCGACGAGCCCACGGTGATGGTGCGCTCGGCCATGCCGGGCAGCCCGGCCGGATGGATGAGCTCGCGGCCGTCGAACAGCAGCCGCTCCATCGCGGCATCGAGGATCAGCGTCAGGTCGTGCTGCACGCACAGCACGGCGATCGCGCGCCAGTCGTCGGCATCGAAGAAGCCGCCCGAGGGCATCGAGGGCGACATCAGCAGCATGGTGCGCACGCGCGGGCCCACGGCGGCCCGCAGCGCCTCGCGGTCGAGCTTCCATTCGCCGCCGGGCGTGAAGCGAAACGGCACGTACTTCGGCGTGCCGCCTGCGAGCCGGATGCGGTTGAGCAGGCCGGCATAGGTCGGGTCGGTCACCAGCACCTCGTCGCCGACCTCCACCGTGGCCAGCAGGGCATTGAGGAGGCCCGAGAGCCCGCCGGCCGAGATCACGCAATGGCGCGCCTCGTAGGCCACGCCCGAGAGTTCCGACACATGGCGCGCCGCGACTTCGCGCAGCCGCGCCTGGCCGACGAAGGGCAGGTAGCTGTTGTCGGCGTCCTCGGTGGCGGCGCGCACGGTGCGCGCCACGGCCTCGGCATCGGGCGGGATGTCGACGTCGAGGTTCTCGAGCCGCAGGAAGGGCGGGCCCTCGGCGTCGTCGGCGATGGCGCCCATGCGGTCGACGCCGATGCCGGCGATGTGGGTCAGGCGGGCGGGGCGGTGGCGAGGCATGCGGGCGTCTCCTGGCAGGCGTTGTCCGCGCATTCTGCGGCCGGCGCGCGCGCGTTCACACCCCCAGGCTGGCCGCGAGCTCGCGGAAGATGCGGTAGAGCGCGGGCTGTTCCTCGAAGCCGATGCCCGGCGCCTCGGGCAGGGTGGCGCGCCCGTTCTCGATGCGGACCTCGCGGCTGAAGCCGCCGAAGGGGCCGAACAGCCCCGGATAGGACTCAGCGCTGCCGAGCCCCAGCCCCGCGGTCGCGTGCAGCGACATCAGGTTGCCGCCGTGCGGCACGATGTTCTCGCGCGCCACGCCATGGGCCTGTGCCAGCGCCACGATGCGCTGCAGCTCGAGCAGGCCGTAGGCCAGCGGCGGATCGGGCTGCAGCACGACGCGGCCTTCGAAGCCGCCGTAGCGCAGGAAGTTGGCCACCTCCTCGCGCGAGAACAGGTTCTCGCCGCCGGCGACGGTGCCCGCATAGGCCTCGCTGACCGCGCGGTAGGTCTCGAAGTCGGCCGGGTCGCAGGGCTCCTCGAGCCAGCGCAGGCCATAGGGCGCGATGGCACGCGCGAAGGCCAATGCCTCGTCGCGCCCGAAGGCGCAGCTCGCGTCGAGCGCCAGCCGCGCGCCCGAGCCCACCAGCGCCAGCACCGACTCGATGCGCCGCAGTTCCGCGGCCAGCGGCAGGCCGCCGGCCTTGATCTTGAGCTCGGTGTAGCCGGCATCGAGATGGCCGCGCACCTCGTCGCCGAGCCGGGCGAGGTCGTCGTGGTCGCGGTAGAAGCCGCCGCCCACGTAGCAGCGCACCGAGCGCGCGGGTTCGATGCCGGGCTCGCCCATGCGCTCGGCCAGCACCCGGTACAGCGGCAGGCCGCGCATCTTGCCGACGATGTCCCAGAGCGCGAGCTCCAGCGTGCCGACCGCCATCGAGCGCTCGGCATGGGCGCCGGCCTTCTCGCGCCGCAGCATCAGGTCGAGCGCGCGTTGCGGGTCGACGATGCCGCTGTCGGGGTCGTTGAGTTCCGCGGGCGTGGCGCGCAGCAGGCGCGGGATGAAGCGCTCGCGCAGCGGTCCGCCGCAGCCGTAGCGGCCGAAGGAGTTGAAGGCATGGCCGACGACGCGGCGGCCGTCGCGGAACTGGTCGGTGACGACGGCCACCACGCTGGCGGTGATCTCGCTGAAATCGATGCGCGCGTTGCGCAGTGAGGAGGCGATGGGAACGGTGCGTTCCGCGATGCTGAGGATCTTCATGGGCGGTGCGGCATCAATCGACCACGGCGCCGGTGCTCTTCACGATCGGCCCCCACTTGTCGTACTCGGCCTGGATGAAGGCGCCGAAGCGCTCGGGCGTGGCATGCACGGGCGCGCTGCCGAGCCGCGCGATCTGCTCGCG
>NZ_JBZAYE010000865.1:0-2521 GCF_058244205.1 Variovorax sp. 20P10.2.4 | reverse complement strand
GGACACTGCCAGCCTCACGGCAGGCTGGGCCAATGCCAACGCGCCGGTGGAATCGCACAACGGCGGCCAGACGCAGGTGACCATCGCGCAGACCGCGCCGCAGGCGATCCTCAACTGGGAGACCTTCAACGTTGGGCGCAACACCACGCTGAAGTTCGAGCAGCAGCCGAGCTGGGCCGTGCTCAACCGGGTCAACGATCCGCAGGCGCGGCCCTCGCAGATCCAGGGCCGGATCCAGGCCGACGGCACGGTGATGGTGGTCAACCGCAACGGCATCGTGTTCAGCGGCAGCAGCCAGGTCGACACGCGCAACCTGGTGGCCTCGGCCGTCGGCATGAGCGATGCGCAGTTCAAGAAGGGGCTGTACAGCGAGGCGCAGGGCACGAAGTTCGTTCCGAGCCTGGCCAACGACCTGCAGACCACGGCCAACAGCTTCAGCCATGGCGCGGCCACGGGCGACGTGGTGGTCGAGGCCGGCGCGCGCATCGCGACGCGCCGCCCCGAGACGGTGACCGAGGCCGGCGGCTACGTGCTGCTGGCCGGCCGCGAGGCGCACAACCACGGCCAGATCAGCACGCCCAACGGCCAGGTCATGCTGGCCGCGGGCGATGCCTTCGTGATCCGCAAGGGCCTGGGCACCGACGAGAACCAGGCCTCGACCACGCGCGGCAACACCATCACGCCGCTGCGCCTCGAGGGCAGCGCCGCCGGGCTGGTGCGCAACACCGGGCTGCTGCAGGCGGAGCAGGGCGACATCACGCTCACCGGCCGCGACGTGCGCCAGCAGGGCGTGGCGGTGTCGACCACCTCGGTCCACACGCGCGGCACGGTGCACCTGCTCAACGACACGGCCGACGCCGCGGGCAAGGTGACGCTCGAGGCCGGCAGCGTGACCGCGATCCTGCTCGACGAGAGCGCGACCACCGCGCTCGACGTGCAGCGCAACGCGATGATCAAGGACTCGGACAAGGCCGGCGACGGCGTGGCGCACCGGCGCGACCAGTCGCTGGTGCGCATCTCCAGCGGCGGCGAGGTCGAGTTCCTCGGCGATTCGCTCACGCTGGCCACCGGCGGCCAGGTGCTGGTCGACGCCGCCAGGCGCAGCAGCGTGCGCGAGGGCGCGCGCATCGACGTGGCGGGCGCGGTCGGCGTGCGCGTGGCGATGGAGGCCAACAACGTCGAGATCAACGTGCAGGGCAACGAGCAGCGCGACGCGCCGCGCAACCGCGACGGCCGCGCGCTGTTCAACAACAACATCTGGCTCGACCGCCGCTACCTGGTGCGCGTGCCCGCGGGCACCAACGGCTACGAGACCGACCGCTGGTACACGGCCGGCGGCCTGCTCGAGGTCGGCGGCTACCTCGGCATCGCGGGCCACGGCATCGGCGAATGGTCGGCGCAGGGCGGCACGGTGCAGTTCGGCGGCGGCGAGCTGCGCACGGACAAGGGCTCGAGCATCAACCTCGCGGGCGGCACGCTCGACGTGCAGACCGGCAAGATCCGCCAGACCTGGCTCAAGGGCTCGGACGGCCGGCTCTACGAAGCCTCGCGCGCGCCGGGCGACCTGCTCTACACCGGCCTGTACAAGGGCTTCGAATCGGAGCACAAGCGCTGGGGCGTGACCGACGCCTTCTACAACCCGCTGATCGGCGCCAAGGAACGGCTCGAGAACGGCTACACGGTGGGCCGCGACGCGGGCCGCCTCGTGGTGGCCACGGCCAAGGCGACGCTCGAGGGCGACATCGACACCAGCGCCTTCCAGGGCCAGGGCCAGACGCAGGCGCGCGACAAGTCCTTCGACGGCTACCGCCAGGCGCAGACCGCGGTGGCGCTGCGCGGGCAGCTGATCGTCGGCAAGCAGACGCCGGTCTACGACAAGGCGACCGAGGGCCTGCGCTACATGGAGGACGCGGTGGCGCAGCGCATCGCCATCGGCGGCGCGGCCGAGGAGGGGCAGGACCTCCACCTCGACGCCGGGTGGCTCGACGCGCTCGAACTCGGCGCGCTGCGCCTGCATGCCACCGACACCATCACGGTGCGCGAGGCGGTGCGCGTGGCACCGGGCGGCGACATCGCGCTGCATGCCACGCAAGTGCAGGTCGACGCGGGACTCGAAGCACGCGGCGGCAGCATCGCGCTGGGCAACGTGTTCCAGAAGTGGAGCGCCAGCCTCGGCTGGGTCGACCGCCTCGCGGCGCCGCTCAAGCCCGAGCTCGCGGCCGGCGTGAAGATCGCCGACAACGTGCTGCTCGATGCGCGCGGCCTGTGGTCCAACCTCGCGCTCGACCGCGCGGGCACGGCGGGCGTGCCCTTCGTGGCGGGCGGCAGCATCCGCGTGCAGTCGAGCGGCGACGTGGTGCTGTCGCAGGGCGCGGTGCTCGACACCTCGGCCGGCGCCATCTACCGCGCCGACCACAGCGTGCAGGGCGGCCGCGGCGGCGACATCGCGCTGGCCGCCAATGCCTACCAGGCCGGCACCGCGGGCCAGCCGGTCGGCGAACTGGTGCTCGGCGGCGCGCTG
>NZ_JBZAYE010000864.1:0-2524 GCF_058244205.1 Variovorax sp. 20P10.2.4 | reverse complement strand
GACCGAGGGCAAGGCCTTCCTCGCCTCGGCGCGCTCGCGCTGCAGCGAGTCCTGCGCCGCGATGCCGGCCTGCGCCGCCGCCGCGCTGGCGTTGGAGAGCGCGCCGACGTTGACCGCCGCCACCACCGGGATGCCGGTGGACTTGCCCTGCACCTGGATGTTCTCGGCGTTCACCACGTGCAGCGCCGCGAGGTTGACGTTGCCCGAGACGCGGATGCCGGCCTCGCCCGCGTCGATGGTGCCCAGCGGCGCGATCAGGTCGATGTCGCCCGGCGGGATCTCGGCGATCGGGTTCAGCGTGGCGATGCCCGCGCCGGTGGTCGGCGCGTTGGGCGACAGCGTGACATTGCCCACGCCGTCGTAGACGCGCCGCTGCGGCGTGTAGACCACTGTGGTCTTGGCACCGCGCCCGGCGTTGATGTCGCCCTCGGCCGACCAGCCCAGGATGTTGCCGCCGAAGGTGGTGAAGATGCGGCTCTGGCCCATCAGGATGCTGCCGTGGGCGTAGATGTTGACGTCGCCCTCCCCCTGCGTCATGACGCCCGAGCCCGGCCCCGGCACGAAGCCGCCGTCCACGCCCACCAGCGTGCGTCCGCCCGGCGTCATCACGTGCACGTCGCCGCCGAACTGGGTGTGGATGCCGGCGTCGAGCACGTCGTAGAAGTTCACGTCGTAGCCCGGGCTGCCCAGCGCCTCCCACTCGGCCTTGGTGATGTAGGTCCTGCCCGGCGTCGGACGGTCCTTGCCGACGCCGTTGCTGACCACGTAGCCGTCGATGTAGATCGCGCTGCTGAACAGCGTGAGGTCGCCCTCGTAGCTGCGCGGGCGGCCTTCGGCATCGGTGTCGGGCAGCAGGGTGGCGATGGCCTCGCGGCCGCGCAGGTAGCTGCCGCGGCGCTTGCCGCCCTCCTCGTTGTATTCGCGGCCCGAGGCCTTGAGCTCGGCGTAGTAGACGTTGCGCAGGAAGGCGCGCTGCTGCTCGGCCGGCAGCGCCGCGAAGAAGGCGCGCGCATCCATGGTGGCGGCGTCGAAATGCAGGCCGAGGCGGTTGGCCCCGCCGAAGCGCTCCGTGAGCCAGTTGACCAGGTGCAGCCGGCTCTCGACCTTGTACTCGCGTGCCAGCGAGCGGTTGGCCGCGCTGTCGCCGCGCGAGAGCGCCTGCTGGCGCTCGCGGTCGAGCTCCACCTGCTTGCGCACCAGGAAGGCCGGGGCGCCGGCCTCGTCGCCGTCGTAGCCGAATTCGCGCACGAGCCATTGCGCGAGCGACAGCGCGCCGTGGTAGACCGCCACAGCCTTGCCCGGCTGGTCGGCCAGCGGCTGGCCCGGATCGGCCAGGTTGGCCGGATCGAGGTAGCGCTTCGCGAAGGCCTGCCAGTCGGCGCCCGCGCCCATGCCGGCCGACACCGCCACGCTGGCGCCGCTGCTGCGGTCGCCGGGCTTCACGTCGACCACGGCGCCCAGTGTCTTGACCTCGCCGCGGTCGGCGAAGTACAGATCGCGCCCGGCCGTCACCTCGAGCAGGCCCGGGCCGGTGACGTAGAAGCTGCTGTGGCGGATGTCGCGGCCGGCCTCGACCACCGAGATGTCGTCGGCCAGGCCGTGCGAGATCAGGTTGCCGCGGCCCTCGCCGATGGTGTCCTTCTGGCCCAGGCGCGTGCCCGAGTCGGTGATGTCGCGGCCCGCGCGCACCGCCACCGGGATCGAGCCGTCGTAGCGCGTGCCTTCGCGGCCCAGGTGGCCCAGGCTCGCCATCTGGCCGAAGCGCAGGCCGACGATGTCGCCTTCCACCGCGTAGTAGCGCGCCGGCTCCTGGCCTGTCGCGGCATAGGCCGAGGTGGCCTGGCTCGCGAAGGTGAACAGCGGTGCGTTCGCATAGCGGCCGCTGGAATTCGCGAGCCAGTCGGTCCGCTCGTTGACCACCGACGGATGCAGGTTGTGCACCAGCATCGGACTCAGGCCGTAGGGGCCGCCGCCGGTGTAGGCGATCAGTCCCATGAAGCCCGGACGGAACGGGCTGGTGAGCGCCGCCGGGTCGGCGGTCGACGCGGTGATCGCATAGCCGCTGGCCTGGATCGAGTCGCGCGCCAGCAGTTCGAGCACGCCCTTGCCGGTGACGTTGGTGTACTGCTCGCCCTGCGGCGCCGGCGAGAGCGTGAGGCCGAACTCGGTGCGCGTGAAGGCCGCGCCGTTGTTGGCCAGCAGGTTCGCGGTGCCCACGCCGTAGTAGAGGCTGCCGCTGGCCGCGACCGCGCGCAGGATCGACGGATAGAAATGGCCCTGGTAGGTCGCGCCGACGTTGGTGTCGCGGCGCGCGTTCACCACGTCCTCGGCCACGCCGCCCTCGCCCCAGGCGGTGGTCGGCGTGAGGTTGCCGCCGGCGCTGAACAGGTCCACGCCGGTGGCGGGGGTCCACAGCGAGAACCAGCTGTAGCCCTGGCCCGTGTATTCCTTGCCCTGGTAGCCGAACGGCGTGGCGTTGAGCAGCTTGGTGCGGCCCGCGTCGGCCACGCCGCCGAGCACCAGG
>NZ_JBZAYE010000863.1:0-2527 GCF_058244205.1 Variovorax sp. 20P10.2.4 | reverse complement strand
AGCGCGCCCGGTGCCGCGAAGGCGATGGTGCCTTCGGTGCGCAGCCGCGCGCCGTCGGCCACGGCGATGGTGCTCGTGCCCGCCGAGGGCAGGAAGTCGAGCAGGCCGTTGCCCACGGCCAGCACCGCCGGTCCGCCCGCGAACTGCCCCGACGAGAGGCTGTTGGCATAGACGTAGCCGAGTGCCGAATCGATGACCCGGCCGCCGAAGCCGCGCGTGTCGATGCCGGCGCCGCCCTCGAGCGAGATCGCGTCGCCGACCAGGAACACCTGCCCCGCCTTGAGCACTGTGCCGTCGCGCAGCACCACGCCCGGATGCTCGCGGCCGTCCTGGCCGAAGTACATGCGCGCGCTCTCGCCCAGGGTGCTGGCACCGTCGAAGTAGCGCCAGGCGCCGCCGATCGACAGCGAGGGCGCCGCGAAGGCGTTGAGCGCGCTGTCGGCCAGCGACAGCCGGCTGCCGTCGCGCACCGCGTCGACGGCATCGCGCGGGCGGACCTCGATGAGCTTGCCGTCGGCCCCGACGAACATCAGGCCGTCGATGCCGCGCGCCTCGCCACGCGTCGCGCCACCGAACAAAGCCGTGCCCTCGAAGCGCAGCGGCTCCTGCACCTTGTCGCTGGCGCGCAACTGCAGGTCGAGGATCTTGCCGTCCTCGGGCAGGCGCGAGCGCACCGTGCCGAACTGCTCGGCCTGCGCGAGCAGGAACTCGCTGAAGCCGGTCTCGTTGTACTGGGCCAGGTCGCGCACCGCATCGGCCGGCGTGAGCAGCACCTGCGTGGGCACCGCCGCGCGCTTGGCGGTGCCGGCCACGCACTGCACGGCGCTGGTTAGCCACGAGCCACCCGCGGCCGTGGCGGTGCCCGCCGTGCCCAGGCTGCGCAGCGGCAGCTGCGCGCCGAGCTCGACGCGGAAGGCACCGGGCATCAGCGCGAAGCTCGCGGGCATCAAGGTGTAGGTGCCCGCGGGCAGGCCCGGCACGCCGGCGCCGATCTCGATCTGCGCGCCGATGGCCGGATCGCCCGCACCCTTGTCGAGGATCACCGGCGCATAGCCCGGGTCGTGGCCCGGAACGATCGCGTAGACGCCGTTGCCGGGCTGGCTGAAACGGCGCAGCGAGGCATTGGCGGGGTTGGTATTGACCAGCGGCGTGTTGAGCACGTTGACCGAGCCGCCGCGGCCCGAGGTAAAGCCCTCGCCATGCAGCACGCCACCGCCCGAGAGGTCGAGCACCGCGCCCGCCTCGCCCACCAGCCGCGTGGCGCCGATGCTGATGCCGCTGACCAGCGCGTCGGTGTCGGCCGACTTGGTGCCGCTGTTGTCGCCGCGGCTCACGTAGGTGTCGGCGAGGTTGTACTGCGTGGTGTAGCGGCCGTTCTTCGCGAGGCCGGCGTAGCTCACGCCGTCCACCGTGCCGCCGAAGGGCATCTCCATGCCGGCGGCGCTGACCGAGGTCAGGCTGCCGTCGCGCAGGATCACCGTGGGGTCGGTGAGCTTCGCGTTCACCGGGCCGAAGCCCGGGCCGCCGTTGAGCACCAGCACGGCCTGCCAGTCGGTGCCCAGAAAACCGCCCAGCGTGTTGATCGAGATGTTGCCCAGCGGCGCGCGCACCACGCCGCCCTGGTCGACGGTGCCGCCGAGCAGCACCAATTGGCCGAAGGCCGAGTACGGCACCTCGGGCACGCTGCCGGTGCTGGAGCGGATGGTGAGCGTGCTGTCGGGCGCGATGCCCGTGGGGCGGTTGCCCGCGACCAGCGCCGCGTAGGCACCCGACATCGGATAGACCTGCGCGGCGCGCACCGCGAGGTTGCCGCTCACGTTGAAGCCGCCGGCCAGGCGCACGTCGCCGCTGCTGTGCAGCGCCACGTCGGCGAAGCCGTCGAGCACGATCCGGTTCTGCGGCAGCGAGCCGACGCCGTCGGGCGAGCCCGCGCCCTTCACGCCGGTGGCGCCCGAGAGCACGGCGCCGTAGAGGTCGATCAGGTCGGCCGACAGGGTGAGCGCGCTGCGGCCCGCGGGCGCGGCACCGCCGCCGGCCAGCGCGAGGCCCGGCATGAAGGTCGGCGGCAGCGTCTCCTTCAGGTCCCAGTTGCCGCCGTCCAGGCGGATGTAGGGCGCGGCGATGCGCACCTGCGCATCGGGCGTGCCGTCGGCCACGGTCAGCACGCCGCGCTTCAGGTTCAGGCTGCGGCCGAGTTGCAGATCGAGGTCGCCGTCGAACAGGATGCGGTCGTGCGCCGACAGCGTGAGCGCGTCGAAGCCGCCGGCGCGCACCTGGTCGGCGCCGAGCGTGGCCTGGCCGTAGACCAGCCGCGCATCGGCCTCGCCGGGCGCGAGGTCGGACGCCAGGCCGCTGGGCGCGGCGTTCTGCACCAGCCGCACCGTGTAGAGCTGGTTGCGCGCCTCGCCGACCGGCTCGCGCGTGGGGTCCTGCAGCCGTTCCTGCAGGTACAGGCCCAGCGAGCCGCCGAAGGCGTTGGGGCCGCCGGCCTGCGCGCGCAAGGTGCCGTCGAGCACGATGCCGCTGT
>NZ_JBZAYE010000862.1:0-2529 GCF_058244205.1 Variovorax sp. 20P10.2.4 | reverse complement strand
TCGAGCGCCGGCTGCTGCGGCTGGCACCGGAAGACGCGATGGACGCGCTGCGCCTGGCGCAGGTGGAGCGCGACACCACGGTGTTCGACCGCGGCATGACGCACCCCGGCGAGAGCAGCCCGGTGCGCCCCGACGCGCTGATCGACGGCGTGGCCAGCCGCGCGCTGGCCGAGCATGCGCTCGACCAGCAGAACGCCTGGGCCGTGGCCGGCTGGCCCAGCGAGGACGTGCTGCACGGCTACGGCGGCCAGCCGCTGCCGCCGACGCGGCGCGCCATCGTGCGCGTGATGAACGCGATCGACGCCGAGGAATCGCTCGAGCGCATCGACCAGCTCGTGAGCCGCGAGGCGGCGCTGGTCTATGCGCTGATGCTCTACCTGAACTCGCCCGGCCTGGGCCTGCCGAACCGCGTGGCCTCGCTGCGCCACGGCTTCATGATGATCGGCTTCCAGCGCCTGAGCACCTGGCTGTCGCAGCAGCTGCCGACCGCCAGCGAGGACGCCAACCTGCGCCCGCTCAACACCTCGATGGCGATGCGCGGCCACCTGGTCGCGCAGCTGATGGACGCCGGCATCGAGGACGACCTCAAGCGCGAGGTCTACCTGTGCGGCCTGTTCTCGCAGCTCGACCTGGTGATGGGCGAGCCGCTGCGCACCAGCTTCGGCCGCATCCCGCTGACCGACCGCATCGTGGCCGCGACCATCGCGCAGAACGGCCCCTACGCGCCCGCGCTGCAGCTCGCGACCGCGCTCGAATCGAGCAACCCGACCGCGCTGCGCAACCTGCGCCGCACCCATGCGGTCGATGCCGAGGAAGTCAACCGCGCGCTGCTGCGGATGATCGCCGCGGGCGGCTTCTAGGCGAGCCCTCCTCCATTGGGAGGAGTCCACTCTTTTTTTGCCCGCCGACTCGCTTTTTTCCTCAAGTCTGCCGCCGCCGCGCCGAAAAAGCGGACATGCGGCCCCACGTGGCCGCGCCCAGGAACCGGAGAACAGCATGTCGAGCATCCCGCACCGACTTTTCATCCACGGCCCCCGGGCCTGAAGGCCATCCGTGTCCAGTTCGGCATCGTCGTTGGCCCTCGATCTCAACGCCCGCCCGCCGGGCTACTGCAGCGCCGCGCGCGCGCTGACCATCAACCGCCTCCAGCAGCCGGCCACCCAGGCCAGCAACGATGCCTCGGCGGTGCTCGACTTCGCCGCCAGCTGCCCGGCCTTCACCATGGCCTTCCAGCCCATCGTCGACGTCGACAAGGGCGAGGTCTACGCGCACGAGGCGCTGGTGCGCGGCATCCATGGCGAAGGCGCCGGCCACATCCTCGGGCTGGTGCATGCGCGCCACCGCGTCGAGTTCGACCGCGCCTGCCGCGCCAAGGCGATCGAGCTCGCGGCCGGACTGCGCATGGCCTCGCGGCTGAGCCTCAACGTGATGCCCAACGACACCGGGCGCCAGGGCGAATGCTTCCAGAGCGCGGTCGAGACCGCCGAGCGCTTCGGCTTCCCGAAGGAACGGCTGATCTTCGAGGTGACCGAGTCGGAGCGCGTCGAGGACCTGCCGCACCTGGTGAAAGCTTTCGAGATGCACCAGCAGCACGGCTTCTCCTCGGCCATCGACGACTTCGGCGCCGGCTTCGCGGGCTTCGAGCTGTTCGTCGCGCTCAGGCCGCACATCGTCAAGCTCGACATGGAGCTGATCCGCAACATCCACACCGACGGCGTGCGGCGCGCCGTGGTCAAGGGCTTCGTGTCGACCTGCGGCGAACTCGGCATCCACGTGGTGGCCGAGGGCGTGGAGATCATGGAAGAGGTGGTGGCGCTGCGCGAGCTCGGCATCCGGCTGTTCCAGGGCTACCTGTTCGCGCGGCCGGTGGTCGAGACGCTGCCGGCGGTGAACTGGGAGTGGGAGCAGCGCTTCGACTAGCTCGCGAACCAGTCGCGCGCCGAGCGGCCCTGGTCGGGCCCGAGCATCGAGAAGCCGCCATCGACCGGGATGTCGGCGCCGGTCACGAAGCGCGCCGCGTCCGAGCACAGGAACAGCACCACCTGCGCCACGTCGTCGCCGTCGCCCGCGCGGCCCAGCGGATGCAGCGGCGCGGCCATGCGGTCGGCCTTGGCACGATCGCCGCCGGCCATGCGCGAGAGTGCGTCCGACCAGGTCCAGCCCGGCGACACCGAATTCACGCGGATGCGCCGCGGCGCCAGGGTCGCGGCCTGGTTGCGCGTGAGCTGCAGGATCGCCGCCTTGGCCGCGGGATAGAGCGCGCGATCGGCGGTGCCGAACTTGCCGCCCACGCTGCCCATGTTGACGATCGCGCCGCCCTGCGCGGCCAGCGCCTCGGTCGCCTTGTGCACGAGCAGCGCGCCCGAGACCAGGTTGACGTTCAGCGCGCTCAGCCATTCGGCGCGCTTCGCGCCCATGCCGCCATCGTTGTAGACCACGGCGTTGTTGACCAGGCAGTCGATGCGGCCCTCGATGCGCAGCGCATCGGCCACCAGCGCGTCGAGCGCCTCGTCGTTCGCGATGTCGCAG
>NZ_JBZAYE010000861.1:0-2531 GCF_058244205.1 Variovorax sp. 20P10.2.4 | reverse complement strand
CGCAGCACGGCGGCCGCGACCATCAGCGCATCGCCCCAACCCAGGCCGGCCGAGCTGGCCGAGGCATGCGCGCTCAGCGACAGCAGCGCGGCGCCCGCGAGCGAAATCGCCGCGGCCGCGAACACGCGCGGCGCGGGCCGCTCGCCGAGCAGCCACCATTCGGCCAGCGGCGTGAAGGCCACGCACAGGCTGATCAGGAAGGCGGCGTTGCTCGCGCTGGTGAGCGAGACGCCGAAGGTCTCGCAGACGAAGATCGCGAGCAGGTTCGCGCCCAGCAGCCCGCCCACCGCGAGCCCCTGCCGCCACTGCGGCCCCACCAGCGGGCGCAGCGCGGGCAGCAGCACGAGAAAGGTCAGGCCGAAGCGCAGCGCGATGAACTCGAGCACCGGCAGTTGCAGCGTGGCCTGCTTGGCGACCGCATAGCTGCCGCCCCAGACCGCCGCCACCAGCAGCAGCATGAGTTCGGCCATGCCGAAGCCGGGCCGGGCCGGCACGCCGCCGGAGGTGAGGGCGATGCCGCCCGCGCGCTTTGAATCCATACTCCGCCTGTTCGATGCCGGTGCCCGCGCGCCATGCGCAGGGCCCGAGGCGGAATTGTTCCGGGCATCGATCGCGGCGAGTAGCCATCCGCAGGAACAGGACTGTTGCACCGTGGGACCGAATTCATTCCTCAAGGTACTGCCCGAGATGGTGGCCTTCCTGCGCGTGGCCGAGCTCGGCAGCTTCTCGGCCGCGGCCGACCTGCTGGGCATCACGCCCTCGGCCGCGAGCCGGCAGGTGAAGCGGCTCGAGAAGGAGATCGGCGTGCAGCTGCTGCAACGCACGACGCGCCAGCTGCGCCTGACCGAGGCCGGCGCCGAGGCCTTCGAGCGCTGCCGCGAACTGGCGGCCGCGGCGCAGGACACGATGGCGCTGGCGCAGCGCTTCTCGGCCGAGCCGCGCGGGCTGGTGCGGTTGAGCGCGCCCAAGGCCTTCGCGCGCCGCGTGCTGCATCCGCTGGTGCTGGACTTCCTCGCGCGCCATCCCGCGGTCGACGTGCAGCTGATCGTGGAGGACCGCGACATCGATCCGATCCGCGAGGGCGTGGACCTCGTGGTGCGGCTCACCACCGAGCCGCCCGAGGGGCTGGTGGCGCGCCGGCTGATGGCGGTGGCGCACATCCTGGTGGCCGCGCCCGCGTACCTCGAGGGCCACGCGGCCATCGCGCATCCACGCGATCTCGCGGCCCACAGCTGCCTGTCGCTGGGCGAGCACGAACGCGACAACCACTGGCGCTTCAGCCGCCCCGGCGAGGACGACGTGGAAGTGACGGTGCACGGCCGCTACATCGCCAACCACAGCGAGATGCGCATGGAGGCCGCGACGGCCGGCCTGGGCGTGGCCTGCGTGCCGGCCTTCTCGGCGCAGCAGGCGCTGAGCGACGGCCGCGTGGCGCGCGTGCTCGGCGACTGGGAGTTCCGCGGCAACTACCACGGCCATGCGTGGATCCTCTATCCGCCGAGCCGCTTCACGGTGCCCAAGTGCCGGGTGCTGATCGACCACTTGGTAGCGCGGCTAGGGACCGAGGGCTGAATGCGGGAACCGGACGCAGAGGACGCGAAGGTTTCGCAAAGAGCGCAAAAGAAACCGCAAGAAATTTCTTCTCTTTCGCGTCTTTCGCGAAACCTTCGCGTCCTCTGCGTCCGGAAGTTCGCTTTCACTGCGGCTGCAAGCCCGCCTGCTTCATCATCGCCTCGGTCAGCGCCATCTCCTGCGTGAAGCCGCGCGTGTAGTCGACGGCGCCCTGCGGGCTGGCCAGGCCGCCGTTCTCGGCCAGCGTGGCCTGCACCGCGGGCTGCGCGAGCGCCTTCTCGAAGACCACGCGAATGCGCTCGGCGATCGCGTCGGGCGTGCCGGCCGGCACCGAGATGCCGCCCCAGGAGGTCAGCTCGACGCCCTTCACGCCGAGCTCGGCCAGGGTGGGCACTTCGGGCAGCGAGGGGTTGCGGCGCGCGCCCGCGATCGCGAGCGCCCTGAGCTTGCCGGCCTGGATCTGCGGATAGGCCACCGACAGGATCGGCGTGCCGAACACCACCTGCCGGCCGAGGATCGCGTTGACCAGTTCCGAGGCGCCCTTGTAGGGCACGTGCGTGGCCTGCGCGCCGAGCGCGCTCAGCAGCAGCTCCACGCCGAGGTGCGAGGGCGTGCCGACGCCGCCCGAGGCGTAGTCGAGCTTGCCGGGCTGGGCCCGCGCCTTCGCGGCCAGATCGGACAGGCTCGCGATGCCCGCGTCGGCATGCACCACCAGCACGATGTCGGAGGTGGTGAGCCGCATGATGTGGCGGAAGTCCTTGAGCGCGTCGTAGCCGGGGCTGCGGTACATGCGCATGTTGGCCGCCATCGGCGCGGCCGAGTAGATCCAGGTGTAGCCGTCGGCCGGCGCGCGCGCCACCAGCCGCGCGCCGATGTTGCCGCCGGCACCGCCCTTGTTCTCGATCACCACCGGCTGGCCCAGCAGCGGGCCCACGGCCTCGGCGAGCACGCGCGCCGTG
>NZ_JBZAYE010000860.1:0-2533 GCF_058244205.1 Variovorax sp. 20P10.2.4 | reverse complement strand
GCCGTCGAGGTGCGCGCCGCGCTGCTGTCGCTCACGAGCCCGTGGAACCTGGTCGGGCTGCCCGCGATCAGCGTGCCCGTGGGTCGCATCGACGGCCTGCCGATCGCGCTGCAACTGGTGGCCGCGGCCGGCAGGGAGGCCGCGCTGTTCCGCCTCGCCGCCACCCTCGAAGGAGTCGCCTGACATGCCCTATCTGCAACTCGACGTGAACGGCCGCCATGCAGCCACCGACAAGCGGCGGCTCGCGCAGCGCCTCTGCGAGACCTATGCCGCGATGATGAGCGTGGACATCCGGCGCATCAGCGTGGCGGTGCGCGAGGCGGGCGAGGGCGGCGTGTGGCGCATGGTCGATGGCGAGCCGGTGGAAGTGTCGGTGCTGATGTGCGACATCCGGCGCGGCCGTTCGGCCGAGCTGCGGCTCGCGGTCGCGAAGGCGCTGTGCCGCGACTGCGCGGAGATCCTGGGGCTGCGCGAGGACCGGCTCAACGTCGAGTTCACCCAGCATGCGGGCGACGAGATGTACCACCCGACACTGGGCGGCTACAGCCCGGAGTGGGCGCAGGGCGAGGGCGACTGAGGGCGCTCAGCGCGGTGGCCTGGCCAGCCGCGCGAAGCGCGCGATCATCAGCGGCCCGAGCAGTGCGCCGAGCCCGACCGTGGTCCACGCGGCCACCCAGCCGTGGGTGCTGCCAACGCCGAAGCGTGCCTGGCCCCAGTCGAGCGCGAGGCCGAACACCCAGGGGCTGATCGCGCCCGCGCCGAAGCCCATCACCGAGCGCACCGAATAGGCCACGCCCAGGCGATGCGGCGCCACCACGTCGGCCAGCGCGGTCGAGTAGACCGAGGAGTCGGCGATGGCGAACAGGTTGTAGAGCGCGGCCGCCGCTGCCAGCAGCCACAGCGGCCAGCTCCACATCCAGCCGAAGGCGAAGGACATGCACAGGCTCGCGAGGGTGGCGACCATCATCACGCGCGCGCGGCCCCAGCGGTCGGAGGCGGCACCGCCCGCGATGCTGCCGAACACGCTGACCAGGTGCGCCAGCGCCGCGAGCGCGATGCCCGCGCCCTTCCACGCCGCGGGCACATCGCCCGACGCGGCCACGAGGTAGGCGGGCAGCCAGGCCCACAGCGCCATCAGCTCCCAGCAGTGGAAGGCATAGGCCCAGTTGCCGGCCATCGCGGGCTTGTCGCGCACCGTCTCGGCCAGCGCGCGCAGCGTGCTTTCGCGCGCGGCCGGCGGCGGTGTCGTGGGCAGTTGCATGCGGCGCAGTGCCGGCACGGTGAGCAGCGCGCCCATCGCGGTGCACAGCGCGGCCGCGATCAGGCCGTGGCGCCAGTGCGCGAGGCTCGCGAGCGCGGCCACCACCGCGAGCGAGAGCGCATAGCCGAGCGACGAGGCGCCGAGGAACAGACCCATCGCGCGGCCGCGCACGGCAGGTTCGGCATTGCGCGCGAGCAGCTGCAGCCCTGGCGTGTACGAGGCACCGGCGCACAGCCCCGCGAGCCCGTACAGCAGCAGCGCCGAGCGATGGCCGCTCGCGAACAGCGCGAAGCCCAGCGCCGCGATCGCGCTGACCGCGCTGCCGAGCAGGAACACGCGGTGCGCGCCGAAGCGGTCGGCCAAGAGGCCCACGGCGAACAGCGAACTCATGTAGCCCACGTGCCAGGCGCTCTGGATCGAGCCCGCCTGCGCGGCGCTCATCTGCCAGTCGACCATGGTGAAGGGCAGCACGCCGGCATAGGCCGTGACGATCATGGCCTGCAGCAGCCGGCTCGCGCAGAGCATCGCGAGCCAGCCCGGCGCGGGCAGGGTGGCCGGCGCCGCCATCAGGCCAGCGCGCGCTGCATCAGTACGGTGTCGACCCAGCGGCCGAACTTGAAGCCCACGTCGCGCAGCACGCCGACCCGTTCGAAGCCCAGGCTCTCGTGCAGCCGCGTCGAGCCCGCGTTGCCGCTGTGGCCGACCACCGCGACCATCTGGCGCAGGCCCCGTGCGGCGCAGCGTTCGATCAGCGCCGCGAGCAGCGCCTTGCCGATGCCGCGGCCGTGCTCGCCCTGCGCGACGTAGATCGAATCCTCGACCGTGTGGCGGTAGGCGGAGCGCGCGCGGTAGGCGCCGGCATAGGCATAGCCGACCACGCGGCCCTCGCGCAGCGCGACCAGGTAGGGCAGGCCGAGGCGCAGCACCTCGAGGCGGCGCGACAGCATCTGCGCCACGGTCGGCACCTGCTCCTCGAAGGAGCAGAGGTCGTGCAGCACGTAGTGGCTGTAGATGGCCTGGATCTGGTCCAGGTGCTGGGGCTCGGCGTCGGCGATCTCGAGCGGGGCGGAAGAGGGAGAAAGGTCGGAAGAGGGCATGGCGCGATCTTGACGCGCAGCTTTCGATAAATGAAGCTTCGATCACCTATGCAAGCCATGAGAAAAACTTTGGACAAGCCTGTGCGGCGCTCGCTCAACCTCGACCAGCTGCGCGCCTTCGGCCTGGTGGTCGAGACCGGCAGCTTCTCGGCCGCGGCCGAGCGCCTGGGCCTGA
>NZ_JBZAYE010000086.1:0-18436 GCF_058244205.1 Variovorax sp. 20P10.2.4 | reverse complement strand
GACGGCTGCGGCATCGAGGTGCGCGTGCGCGCCGTCGGTGGCCAGCAGGTAGACCTCGCCGGCCTCGGCCTCCCAGCAGCGGTAGTCGATCTCGACGTTGGGGCCCGCGCCCAGCGCGCGGCCCAGGTACGACTCCACCGACGAGACATGCACGCGGTGGTCGTCGGTGAGCTGCTCGAGCGCGCTCGCGTGCACGCGGTAGATGCGCGCATCGCCCACGTGCAGCAGGTGCAGCTCGCGGCCCTTGAGGATCAGCGCGCTGAAGGTGCAGACGTAGCCGCTGTCCTTGTCGAAGCGCGCGTCGCTGCGCATGGTCTGCGCATGCAGCCAGGAGTTGGTGGCGCCCAGCACGCGCTGCGCCGCGCGGCGCACCGACCAGGCGTCGGAGGTGGCGTAGTAGTCCTCGAGGAAGCCGCGCACGGCGGCCGCGCTCGCGACCTGGCTCACGCGGCTCGAGCCGATGCCGTCGGCCAGCGCGAGCGCGATGCCCTTGGCGGCGCGCTGCGGCCCCTCGGGCAGCATCGCGCCATGGAAGTCCTGGTTGACCGCCGACCCGACGCCGGCCAGCGAGTGCTGGCCCAGCGTGACGCGCGGCGGGCGCCCGGCGGCCATGGAGGTGCGATCAGCCCGCGACGCGCTTGGGCGCCGTCTTGTAGTGCGTGGCGTAGAGCGTGAGGCCGACGAAGCTCAGGCCGCCGACCAGGTTGCCGATCACGGTGGGCAGCTCGTTCCAGATCAGGTAGTCCATCAGCGTGAACTTGCCGCCGAGCATCAGGCCGGTGGGGAACAGGAACATGTTGACGATCGAATGTTCGAAGCCCATGTAGAAGAAGATCATCACCGGCATCCACATGCCGATCGCCTTGCCCGAGACGGTGGTCGACATCATGGCCGCGACCACGCCGGTCGACACCATCCAGTTGCACATCACGCCGCGGATGAACAGCGTCAGCATGCCGGCCGCGCCGTGCGCGGAGTAGCCGACCGTGCGGCCCTCGCCGATGTGGCCGAGCCGCTCGCCGATGGCGTTGGGCGCCTCGCTGAAGCCGAAGGTGAAGATGATCGCCATGAACACCGCGACCGTGAGCGCGCCCGCGAAATTGCCGACGAACACCAGTCCCCAGTTGCGCATCACGCCGCCCCAGGTGGCGCCGGGGCGCTTGTCGAGCACGGCGAGCGGCGCCAGGGTGAAGACGCCGGTCAGCAGGTCGAAGCCCAGCAGGTACAGCATGATGAAGCCGACCGGGAACAGCATCGCGCCGACCAGCGCATTGCCGGTGTTGACCGTGATGCTGACCGCGAAGGCCGCCGCCAGCGCGAGGATGGCGCCGGCCATGTACGAGCGGATCAGCGTGTCGCGCGTGGACATCAGCAGCTTGGATTCGCCGGCATCGACCATCTTGGTGACGAACTCGGCGGGGGCTAGATAGGCCATGGGGATCCTTGGAAAAAAATGAAAATGCCGATGAATGGGCGCGCGGCTCAGGCCAGCGCGACGAGCACGCGGCCCTCGTGCTCGCGCACCGCATGCGCGCGCACCGAGTGCTCGGGCGCCTCGAGGCATTCGCCGCTGCGCAGGTCGAAGTGGTTCTTGTAGAGCGGCGAGGCGACCACGACACGGTCGCCGAGGCTGCCGATCAGCCCGCGCGAGAGCACGCTGGCGCCGGCCTTCGGGTCGACGTTGTCGATGGCGTAGAGCGTGGCCTCCTGGCCGACGCGGAAGATCGCCACGTGCACGCCCTCGACCAGCGCGCACACGCCGGTGTCGGGCAGGATGTCGGTGGCCGCGCACACGGCGGTCCAGTGCAGGTCTTGCTGGGTCATGGGGCTTCCTCTTAGGTTGTCGTTCTTCAGGCCATCGAGACGTCGACCGCCTCGGCGCGCTCCTCGGCGCGCGCCGGCCGCTTCTGGCCGCGCTCGCTCACGAACACGATGTGCTCGTCGGGCTTGTCGCTGTTGACGAAGGAGCGGAAGCGCTGGCGCGTGGCCGGGTCGTTGACGGCGGTCTTCCACTCGCACTGGTAGGTGTCGACCACGGCCTGCATCTGGGTCTCGAGCTCGGCATTGAGGCCCAGCGTGTCCTGCAGCAGCACGCCCTTGAGGTAGTCGAGGCCGCCCTCGAGACTCTCGCGCCAGGTGCTGGTGCGCTGCAGCCGGTCGGCGGTGCGCACGTAGAACATCAGGAAGCGGTCGATCAGGCGGATCAGCTCGGCCTTCGACAGGTCGCTCGCGAGCAGCTCGGCATGGCGCGGCTTCATGCCGCCGTTGCCGCAGACGTAGAGGTTCCAGCCCTTGTCGGTGGCGATCACGCCCACGTCCTTGCCCTGCGCCTCGGCGCATTCGCGCGTGCAGCCCGAGACGCCGAACTTGATCTTGTGCGGCGCGCGCAGGCCCTTGTAGCGGTTCTCGAGCTCGACCGCGAGGCCCACGCTGTCGTCCACGCCGTAGCGGCACCAGGTCGAGCCGACGCAGCTCTTCACCGTGCGCAGCGACTTGCCGTAGGCATGGCCCGACTCGAAGCCGGCCGCGATCAGCTCCTCCCAGATCGCGGGCAGCTGCTCGACGCGCGCACCGAACATGTCCACGCGCGCGCCGCCGGTGATCTTGGTGTAGAGGCCGTACTTCTTCGCCACCTGGCCGACCGCGATCAGCCCGTCGGGCGTGACCTCGCCGCCCGGCATGCGCGGCACCACCGAGTAGGTGCCGTCCTTCTGGATGTTGCCGAGGAAGTAGTCGTTGCTGTCCTGCAGCGCGGCCAGGTCCTTCTTGAGCACGAACTCGTTCCAGCACGAGGCGAAGATGCTCGCGGCCACGGGCTTGCAGATGTCGCAGCCCAGGCCCTTGCCGTGCTTGGCGAGCAGGTCGGCGAAGCTGCGGATCTCGCCCACGCGGATCAGGTGGTAGAGCTCCTGGCGCGAGTAGGGGAAGTGCTCGCAGAGGTGGTTGTCGACGGCCATGCCGCGCCTGGCCATCTCCATCTTCATGACCTGCGTGACCAGCGGCACGCAGCCGCCGCAGGTGGCGCCGGCCTTGGTGCAGGCCTTCATCGCGGCCGGGGTGCAGGCGCCCTGGCCCACGGCCTCGCAGATCTGCCCCTTGCTGACGTCGTTGCACGAGCAGATCTGCGCGCTGTCGGGCAGGGCCTCGACGCCCAGTCCCGGCTTGGCCTTGCCGTCGCTCGAGGGCAGGATCAGGAACTCGGGATCTTCCGGCAGCGCGATGCCGTTGAGCGCCATCTGCAGCAGGGTGCCGTATTCGGCGGCGTCGCCCACGAGCACCGCGCCGAGCAGCAGCTTGCCGTCCTCGCTGACGACGATCTTCTTGTAGACCTTCTTGCGCTCGTCGATGAACTGGTAGGCGCGCGACTTCGGCGTCCTGCCGTGCGCGTCGCCGATGCTCGCCACGTCCACGCCCATCAGCTTGAGCTTGGTGCTCATGTCGGCGCCGGTGAAGGCGGCCTCGTGCTCGCCCGCGATGTGGCGCGCCGCCACGCGCGCCATGTCGTAGCCGGGCGCGACCAGGCCGAAGGTCTGCTCGTTCCACGAGGCGCATTCGCCAATGGCGTAGACGTTGCGGTCGCTGGTGCGGCAATGGTCGTCGACCGCCACGCCGCCGCGCGGGCCCACGGCCAGCAGGCACTGGCGCGCGAGCTCGTCGCGCGGGCGGATGCCGGCCGAGAACACGATCATGTCGGTCTCGAGGTAGCTGCCGTCGGCGAACACCATGCGGTGGCGCGCGGCGGCACCGTCGACGATCTCCACCGTGTTGCGGCCGGTGTGCACGTGCAGGCCCAGCGCCTCGATGCTCTCGCGCAGCGCGCGGCCGCCGCCCTCGTCGACCTGCACCGCCATCAGCCGCGGCGCGAACTCCACCACGTGGGTCTCGAGGCCCATGTCGCGCAGCGCCTTCGCGCATTCGAGGCCGAGCAGGCCGCCGCCCACCACCACGCCGCTGCGCGAGCGCGCGCCGCATTCCTTCATCGCCTCGAGGTCCTCGATGGTGCGGTAGACGAAGCAGTGGGGCCGGTCGCGGCCCGGCACCGCGGGCACGAAGGGGAAGGAGCCGGTGGCCAGCACCAGCTTGTCGTAGGCCACGACCTCGCCGTCGGCCGTGGTGACCGTGTTGTTGCGGCGCTCGACCGCCACCGCGCGCGCGGCCAGGCGCAGCGTGAAGCCGCTGCGCTCGAAGAAGCCGGGCTCGACCAGCGAGAGGTCTTCGGCCGTCTTGCCCGCGAAGAACTCGGACAGGTGCACCCGGTCGTAGGCCGGCCGCGGCTCCTCGCACAGGACGGTGACTTCCGCGCCGGGAATGCCGAGCGCGTGGAGCTGCTCGAGGAACTTGTGGCCGACCATGCCGTGGCCGATGACTGCGATTTTCATGCTGAGGTCCTGCGGGGGCAGCCGGTCCTCGGATGCAGGCCACCGGGGCTGTCGGGGCGACAGCGGCAGGAGGCCTCCGCGACGGAACGGATGCGAATAATCGGATGGACAAACGAATCCGGCGGCTCATCGCCATCGGCTCGCTCGAACCCCGCCGTCGTTAGCGGAGGCACTGCGGACCCACCCAGGCCGGGAGGTCCGCGATGGGGTCGAGCAATATCCATGCCGCCGAAAAAGAGCGGTGGCGGCCCGTGCGCGCACCGCAATCGCACCCAAAGTGGCGCGGCCGCGGTGCGGCGCTGTCCGCATTGGTGCGGTGCCCGAAAGGGTGGCCGCGCGGCCGCGGCGCCGGGCCCCGGGGCTTTTTCGTATGCTCGGGTGCCTGCAACGCGGGGCGCACGCCCCCACGAACTCCGAAGACAACAGCCATGTGCGGCTCCGAACTCCATTCCCTTCCCGACGGTGTCCAGCGCGTCGCGCGCGTGCTCCAGGACGCCGGCCATCCGCATGCGCCGCGCATGCTCGACGACGCCTGCCGCACCGCGCAGCAGGCGGCCGACGCGCTCGGCATCGCGGTCGGCCAGATCGCCAAGAGCATCATCTTCCGGCGCAAGAGCGACGAGGTCGCGGTGCTGGTCATCACCTCGGGCGACCGGCGCGTCGACGAGAAGAAGGTCGACGCGATCGTCGGCAAGACCGGCCGCGCCGACGCCGACTTCGTGAAGGCGCGCACCGGCTTCACCATCGGCGGCGTGTCGCCCGTGGGCCATGTGACGAAGCCGGTGGTGCTGATCGACCGCGAGCTGTTCCGCTTCGAGGAGATCTGGGCCGCCGCGGGCCATCCGCATGCGGTGTTCCAGCTGCGCCCGCACGACCTCGAGACGCTCACGGGCGCGCCGGTGGCCGACGTGGTGGTGGCCGCGGCGTGAACATCGCCGAAGCGCAGGCCCTGGCCGACCGCGCCGCGGAGCAGCGGGGGCTGGCCGAGCCGGTGCCCTCGCCCTGCAGCTCGGTGTGCCGCATGGACCGGCTCAGCGGCTTCTGCGAGGGCTGCCTGCGCACCATCCCCGAGATCGCGGGCTGGAGCCGCATGGAGGACGACGAGCGGCGGCAGGTCTGGCGCGCGATAGAGTGGCGGGCCCGGGCCGGCATCTGGCGGGCTCCGGCCATCGGAGACATCGACGCATGAAGCACATCGACTTCTACCTGGACTTCATCTCGCCCTATGCCTACCTCGCGTTCGAGCAACTGCCGCAAGCGCTCGAGGGCCTGAGCTACAGCGTGGACTACCGCCCGGTGCTGCTGGGCGCGGTGCTCAAGGCGCACGGCCAGCTCGGGCCGGCCGAGATTCCCGCCAAGCGCGGCTGGACCTACCGCCACGTGCTGTGGCTGGGCCACCAGCACGGCATCGAGATCGCGATGCCGGCCTCGCACCCCTACAACCCGCTCGCGCACCTGCGGCTCGCGCTCTCCACCTGCGACGACGGCCGCGTGAGCCGGCTGGTGGCCGAGACCGTCTTCCGCCACGTCTGGCGCGGCGGCCTCGAGGCGGCCGATCCCGCGCGGCTGGCCGCGCTCACCGCGCAACTGCAACCGCGTCGCGATGCCGGCAGCGACGAGAGCAAGGCCCTGCTCCAGCGCAACACCGCGGACGCGGTCGCGCTCGGCGTGTTCGGCACGCCGGCCTATGCGGTCGACGGCCGGCTGTTCTGGGGCTTCGACGGCCTCGCGATGCTGCGCGCCTACCTCGCGGGCGATGCCTGGTTCGATGGCCCGCAATGGGCCGAGGCCGACCAGCGTCCGGCCCTGCTGCGCAGCAGCAAAAACTGAGCATCTTCAGCAGCTACGCTGCATTTCTTACAGGCTGAAACGTGCGTCGAGGGTTTCACCTTAATCCGTAAGCGCCCGTTCAGTTTCGCGAAAGGCTCGGGTCAGTCGCGCCTCCAAGAATGCCCCACGGTCCCGAATTCGGGCGCCGCATGAACGCATACACAGGAGACGATCAATGGCAGCCACACTAGATTCACGGGGAGTGCCGCATCCGGCCCCCCGGCCCATGTCGGCGGAGGAGAAGAAGGTCATCTTCGCTTCTTCGCTGGGAACCGTGTTCGAGTGGTACGACTTCTACCTCTACGGTTCGCTCGCGGCGATCATCGCGAAGCAGTTCTTCAGCGGCCTCGATGCGGGCGCTGCCTTCATCTTCGCGCTGCTGGCCTTCGCGGCCGGTTTCCTGGTGCGTCCGTTCGGCGCCATCGTGTTCGGCCGGCTCGGCGACATGATCGGGCGCAAGTACACCTTCCTGGTCACGATCCTGATCATGGGCCTGTCGACCTTCATCGTCGGCCTGCTGCCCAGCTACGCGACCATCGGCGTCGCGGCGCCGGTGATCCTGATCGCGCTGCGCATGCTGCAGGGCCTCGCGCTCGGCGGCGAGTACGGCGGTGCCGCCACCTACGTGGCCGAGCACGCGCCGCACGGCAAGCGCGGTGCCTACACCTCGTGGATCCAGACCACGGCCACGCTCGGCCTGTTCCTGAGCCTGATCGTGATCCTGGGCGTGCGCGAAGGCCTGGGCGAAGCGGTGTTCAACGACTGGGGCTGGCGCATTCCATTCCTCGTCTCGATCCTGCTGCTGGGCATCTCGGTGTGGATCCGCCTGTCGCTGTCGGAGTCGCCCGCGTTCCAGCGCATGAAGGCCGAGGGCAAGACCTCGAAGGCGCCGCTGGCCGAATCCTTCGGCGAGTGGAAGAACCTCAAGATCGTGATCCTGGCGCTGGTGGGCCTGACCGCCGGCCAGGCCGTGGTCTGGTATTCGGGGCAGTTCTACGCGCTCTTCTTCCTGACCGCGCAGCTCAAGGTCGATGCGACCACCGCCAACCTGATGATCGCCGCCGCGCTGCTGCTCGGCACCCCGTTCTTCGTGATCTTCGGCACCCTGTCGGACAAGATCGGCCGCAAGCCGATCATCATGGCCGGCTGCCTGCTGGCCGTGGTGACCTACTTCCCGGTCTTCAAGATGCTGACCGAGGCCGCCAACCCCGACCTCGCCAAGGCCCAGGCCACGGCCGGCGTGACCGTGACCGCCGACCCCGCGACCTGCTCGTTCCAGGGCAACCCCGTGGCCCGCGAGATCGACTTCCGCAGCTCCTGCGACATCGCCAAGCGCTACCTGGTGCAGAACTCGGTGAGCTATGAGAACGTGGCCGGCGCGCCGGGTTCGAAGGCCGTCGTGAAGATCGGCGACAAGACGGTGGAAGCACCGATCGGCAACGTCGTGAACCTCAAGTTCGACGAGACCTCCGCCAAGGAGATCGCCGCCTTCAAGAAGGGCGTGGCCGAGGACCTGAAGATCGCGGGCTACCCGGCCAAGGCCGACCCCGCGAAGATGAACAAGCTGCTGACGGTGCTGCTGCTGTTCTGGCTGGTGCTGCTGGTGACCATGGTCTACGGGCCGATCGCCGCGATGCTGGTCGAACTGTTCCCCACGCGCATCCGCTACACCTCGATGAGCCTGCCGTACCACATCGGCAACGGCTGGTTCGGCGGCCTGCTGCCGACCACGGCCTTCGCCATCGTGGCCTCGACCGGCAACATGTACAACGGCCTCTGGTACCCGATCATCATCGCGGGCATCACGCTGGTGATCGGCACACTGTTCATCCGCGAAACGAAGGACGTGGACATCTACGCCCACGACTGAGCGCCACGGCGCCGATGAAAGGAGGGCGCCGCGCGCCCTCCGTTCAACAAAGAGGCTTCATGCCGACCCTCGGCATGAGGCCTTTTTCTTGAACCCCGCATTACCCATCTCAGGAGACAGAACCCATGTGGAAAATCGCAGTCGGCTTCGCCATCTTCGCGGCCATCGCGCTGTACGTGATCTCGAAGGCCGGCGACAAGGTCGACATGTCGGGCGAGAAGCACGGCGTGGAAGTGCACGAGCCGGCGCCTGCTGCACCGGCTGCCGCCGCGAGCGCGCCGAAGTAAATCTCCGAAGCGCTGCCTAGCGCTTGAAGCGGCCGTCGCTCACGATGGAGAGGTCGACGTATTCGATGCCGGTGTGATCGGTCGGCGAAAACGAGATGTCGAGCCCGCCGCCCGGGTCGTACTGGAAGGCATTGAGCGTGGCCAGCAGCCGCGCGCGCGTGGGCTTCGGCCCGGTGCGGCGCAGCGCCTCCACCAGCACCTTGGTCGCCACGAAGCCTTCGAGCAGCGCGGGCGACAGGTCTTCCTGGCCCTTGGCCTTGGCGAGCGCCAGGGCCTCCTTGATCAGCGGATTGCCGAACGAGCGCTCGTAGGGGAACACCTGCGTGATGATCACGCCGCGGCTCGCGCTGCCGAGGTCCTTGATGAAGCCCGAGGCCGCGTTGTTCGACAGCGTGACCACCTGCGCGGCCGAGCCCGCGGCGCGCAGCGCCTTCACGCCGTCGGACACCGAGGTGCCCGAGCCGATCCACAGCACGGCCTGCGCATTGGCCTCGACGAGCTTCGGCACGATGGCCGCGAAGTCGGGCTTGTTGCGGTCGGCCAGCGCGATCACCACGGGCTTGAGGTTGGCCTTCTCGAAGCCGCGGTTCGCGCCCTCGAGGCCGTCCTTGCCGAAGGAATCGTCGGCCTGCACCACCGCGATGCGCTGGATGCCCGTGGTCTGCAGGTGCACCACCGCCTTCTCGGCCTCGCGCTGGTAGGTGGAGCGCACGTTGAAGATGTTCTTCTGCACCGGCTTGTGCAGCGCCATCGCGCCGGTCGACGGGCCGACCAGCGGCACGCCGTGCTTGTCGAGCAGCGGGATCACCGCGAGCGTGTTGGGCGTGCCGCGGTTGAGCAGCAGCGCGACCACCTTCTTGTCCTCGATCAGGATGCGCGAGTTCTCGAGCGAGCGCTTGGCATCGAGGCCGTCGTCCATGCGGATGACCTCGATCTGCTCGCCGTTGATGCCGCCCTGGGCATTGACCTGGTCGATGACCAGCTGCGAGCCCATGATCGTCTCCTTCACGCTGGCCGCCACCGGTCCCGACAGGTCGGCCGACTGGCCGATCACGATCTGGGCCGAGGCGCCGGTCGCCGCGAGTGCGAGCAGCAATGCGGCGGCGCGCAGGCGCGGGATCCTTTTCTTCTTCTTCATCGACAAAACCTTTCCCGTCGGGATTCGTGTCCATGTCAGCAAATGCAATTATGTGTAGCTAGACGTGACATACGATTCCTCGTGCAAACCCTGTCAAACCGTTGTTTGCAAAAGCAAAAAGCCGGGCACTGGGCCCGGCTTCGTCGAGAGGGAAAGGCGGCGCTTCAGCGCTTGAAGCGGCCCTCGCTGATGATCGAGAGGTCGGCGAAATCGATGCCGCTGTGGTCCTGAGGCGTGTAGCTGATCTCGAGGCCGCCGAGGTCGTAGTCGCGCAGGCCGTCGAGAGCGGCCACCACGCGGGCGCGCGTGGGCTTGGGGCCGGCGCGGCGCAGCGCCTCCACCAGCACCTTGGCCGAGGCGAAGCCCTCGAGCGCCGCGGGCGAGAGTTCGTTCTGGCCCTTGGCCTTCGCGAGCGCTATCGCCTCCTTCACCATCGGGTAGCTGATCGAGCGTTCGCTCGGGAACACCTGCGTGACCACCACGCCGCGGCTGGCCTCGCCCAACTGCTTGATGAAGCCCGAGGAGGCGTTGTTCGACAGCGTGACCACCTGCGCCGCCGAGCCGGCCGCGCGCAGCGCCTTGATGCCCTCGACCACCGCGCTGCCCGAGCCGATCCACAGCACCGCCTGCGCCTTGGCCTGGACGATGGCGGGCACGATGGCCGCGTAGTCGGGCTTGTCGCGGTCGGCCGGCACGGTGGCCGCGGGCTGGGCCTTGGCCTTGCCGAAGCCGGTCATCGCGCCCTCGAGCGCATCGGCGCCGAAGGAGTCGGTCACGTGCACGACCGCGATGCGCACCATGCCGATGGTCAGCAGGTGCTGCACCGCCTTCTCGGCCTCGCGCTGGTAGGTGGCGCGCACGTTGAACACGTTCCGCTGCACCGGCTTGTGCAGCACCATCGCGCCGGTGGAGGGCCCGATCAGCGCCACGCCGTGCTTGTCGAGCCAGGGAATGATGGCCTGCGAGTGCGGCGTGCCGCGGCTCATGAAGAGCGCGAGCACCTTCCTGTCCTCGATCAGCGCGCGGCCGTTCTCGCCCGCGCGCTTGACGTCGAAGCCGTCGTCGAGCCGGACCACCTCGATCTTCTCGCCGTGCACGCCGCCCTGCGCATTGGCGGCATCGATCACCAGCTGCGCGCCGCCGATGGTCTCGTTGACGCTGGCGGCCACCGGGCCGGTCATGCCGGCGGTCTGGCCGATCAGGATCTGCGCCTGCGCGGGCAGCCAGACCAGCGCGCCGAGCGCGATCAGGGCCGCGCGCAGGCGGCCTTGCTTCTTCGTCATGTGTGCTCGTCCCTTCTTTTGCGATGGCGCGGCCACCGTTGCAAACCAACGCCTTATTTGTTTCTAAAAGTATTAAATCCACCATTCGGACAAACCCCTGCGCGGCCACCGTCCTTACGGAGAGGTGCACCGGCGCGTCATGGACCACTCCCTAGAATGTTTGCCCCACCCCCAAGGCACTCATGACACAGGGCTCCATCCGCATCCGTGGCGCACGCCAGCACAACCTCCAGAATCTCGACCTCGACATCCGCACCGGCGAGATGACCGTGGTCACCGGGCCCAGCGGCTCGGGCAAGTCGAGCCTCGTGTTCGACACCCTGTACGCCGAGGGCCAGCGGCGCTACGTCGAAACCTTCTCCGCCTACGCCCGCCAGTTCCTCGATCGCATGGACAAGCCGGCGGTCGACAAGGTCGAGGGCGTGCCGCCCGCGATCGCCATCGACCAGACCAACCCGGTGCGCTCCTCGCGCTCCACGGTCGGCACGATGACCGAGCTCAACGACCACCTGAAGCTGCTCTATGCGCGCGCGGCCGACCTGTTCGACCGCGAGACGGCGCTGCCGGTGCGCCACGACTCGCCCGACAGCATCTATGCGCAGATCGTCGAGCGCGCAGCGGCCGCGGGCGATCCGCGGCTGGTCGTGACCTTCCCGGTCGAGCTGCCCGCGAGCACCACGGCCGACGAGGTCACGCAGTGGCTGTCAGCCAGCGGCTTCACGCGCGTGCAGGCCGAGCGCGAGGTGGCCACGCCCACCGGTCCGCGCAAGGTGCTCGACGTGGTGGCCGACCGCTTCCGCGCCTCGAGCGCCGAGCGCTCGCGCGTGGTGGAGGCGATCGAGGTCGCGCTCAAGCGCGGCAGCGGGCGCGTGACGGTGCATGCGACGGGCGCCGAGGAGAACGCCGTGGCCGACGTGTGGAAGTTCTCGACCGGCCTGCACTGCCCCGAGAGCGACATCCGCTACGGCGATCCGATCCCCTCGATGTTCTCGTTCAACTCGGCCGTCGGCGCCTGCGACACCTGCCGCGGCTTCGGCCGCGTGATCGGCGTCGACCTCGGCCTCGTGATCCCGAACGACAAGCTCACCCTGCGCGCGGGCGCGATCAAGACCATCCAGACCCCGGCCTGGAAAGAGGCGCAGGACGACCTCATGCGCCACGCCGAGGCCGCCGGCATTCCGCGCGACACGCCATGGAACAAGCTGACCGCCGAGCAGAAGCACTGGGTGATCGAGGGCACGCCCAACTACAAGGAGGGCAACTGGAACAAGCAGTGGTACGGCATCCGCCGCTTCTTCGGCTACCTCGAGAGCAAGGCCTACAAGATGCACATCCGCGTGCTCTTGTCGAAGTACCGCAGCTACACGCCGTGCCCCACCTGCGCGGGCGCGCGGCTCAAGCTCGAAAGCCTGCTGTGGCGCATCGGCAGCAAGGAAGACGCCGACGCGGTGCTGCCGCCCGAGAAGCGTTTCCTGCCGGTCGGCGTGAAGTGGACGCGCGCCCAGCTCGAGGCGCTGCCGGGCCTGTGCCTGCATGACCTGATGCTGCTGCCGATCGAGCGGCTGCGCCAGCTGTTCGACCGCATGACGGCCGGCGGCATCGCCACGGCCGGCGAGGCGCAGCGCTCGAGCGCGGCCGGCGAGGTCCAGGCGCTCAAGCTGCTGTTCGAGGAGATCACGACCCGGCTGCGCTACCTGCACGACGTCGGCATCGGCTACCTCACGCTCGACCGCCAGAGCCGCACGCTCAGCGGCGGCGAGGTGCAGCGCATCAACCTCACGACCGCCCTCGGCACCTCGCTGGTCAACACGCTGTTCGTGCTCGACGAGCCCAGCATCGGGCTGCATCCGCGCGACATGAACCGCATCACCGAGGCCATGCTGCGGCTGCGCGACGCGGGCAACACGCTGGTGGTGGTCGAGCACGACCCGGCCGTGATGCTCGCGGCCGACCGCGTGATCGACATGGGCCCGGGCCCCGGCGCGCGCGGCGGCCAGATCGTGTTCGACGGCAGCACCGACGCGCTGCGCGATGCCGACACGCTGACCGGCCAGTACCTGGGCGGGCGCAAGAAGATCGGCATGGGCTTCAAGCGGCTGGTCAGCGAGAACACGCACCGGCTCATCCTCGAGGGCGTGCGCGAGCACAACCTCAAGGACATCAGCGTCGAGTTCCCGCTCGCGCGCCTGGTCTGCGTGACCGGCGTCAGCGGCTCGGGCAAGTCGACGCTGGTGCAGGACGTGCTCGCGCCCGCGCTGATGCGCCACTTCGGCAAGGCCACCGAGACGCCCGGCGCGCACGACCGCCTGCTCGGCGCCGACCACCTCGGCGACGTGGTGTTCGTCGACCAGTCGCCGATCGGCAAGACCGCGCGTTCCAACCCCGCGAGCTACGTCGGTGCCTGGGACGCGATCCGCGAGATCTTCGCCACCGCGCCGATCTCGCGCCAGCGCGGCTACACCGCGAGCAAGTTCAGCTTCAACTCGGGCGACGGCCGCTGCCCCACCTGCGGCGGCTCGGGCTTCGAGCACGTCGAGATGCAGTTCCTCTCCGACGTCTACCTGCGCTGCCCCGACTGCGACGGCAAGCGCTACCGGCCCGAGATCCTCGAGGTGCGCATCGAGCGCCACGGCAAGAGCTACAACGTGGCCGACATCCTCGAGCTGACCGTGGCCGAGGCCGCGGCGCTGTTCGATGCCGACCGCGACGTGCTGCGCGTCTTGCAGCCGATCTCCGACGTGGGCCTCGACTACGTGAAGCTGGGCCAGCCCGTGCCCACGCTGTCGGGCGGCGAGGCGCAGCGCCTCAAGCTCGCGGGCTTCCTGGCCGAGGCCGCCAAGGGCGCGACCTCGAGCAAGCAGGCGGTGGCGCGCAAGGGCACGCTGTTCCTGTTCGACGAGCCCACCACCGGCCTGCACTTCGACGACATCGCGCGGCTCATGCGCGCGCTGCGCAAGCTGCTCGACGCCGGCCATTCGCTGATCGTGATCGAGCACAACCTCGACGTGATCCGCGCCAGCGACTGGTGCATCGACCTCGGCCCCGAAGGCGGCGAGGGCGGTGGCCAGGTGGTGGCCGAGGGCACGCCCGAGCAGCTGCGCGAGAACCGCGCCTCGCTCACGGGCGCCGCGCTGGCCGACTACGAGCTCGCGATCGGCCCGGGCGCCTACAAGGTGGCCGAGCGCGCGGCGCGCCGCTACATCGCGCAGGCCAAGAAGGCGCCGGGCGCCGACGCGGTCGAGATCGTGAACGCGCGCGAGCACAACCTCAAGAACCTCAGCGTCAACATCCCGCGCGGCAAGTTCAGCGTGGTCACGGGCGTGAGCGGCTCGGGCAAGTCCACGCTGGCCTTCGACATCCTGTTCAACGAGGGCCAGCGCCGTTATCTCGAATCGCTCAACGCCTATGCGCGCAGCATCGTGCAGCCCGCGGGCCGGCCCGAGGTCGATGCCGTCTACGGCATTCCGCCGACGGTGGCGATCGAGCAGCGCCTGTCGCGCGGCGGCCGCAAGAGCACGGTGGGCACCACCACCGAGGTCTGGCACTTCCTGCGCCTGCTGTTCGTGAAGCTTGGCGTGCAGCACTGCGTGAAGGACGGCGCGGCCGTGCAGCCGCAGACGCCCGACAGCATCGCGGCGCAGCTGATGCGCAACTTCAAGGGCCAGCACATCGGCCTGCTCGCGCCGCTGGTGAGCAACCGCAAGGGCGTCTACACCGAGCTGGCCGACTGGGCGCGGCCGCGCGGCTTCACGCACCTGCGCGTCGATGGCGACTTCCTGCCGACCGCGGGCTTCCCGCGCATCGACCGCTTCAAGGAGCACAGCATCGAGCTGCCGGTGGCCAGCCTCGACGTGCTGCCCACGAACGAGAACCAGCTGCGCGAGGCGCTCACGAAGGCGCTCGAGCACGGCAAGGGCGTGGTGCACGTGCTCAGCGAGATGGATGGCCTGCGCGCCGCCATGATGGCCGGCGTGACGGCCGCGGGCATCGGCCGCGTCAGCGTGTTCTCGACCTTGCGCGCCTGCCCGGTCTGCAGCACCAGCTACGCCGAGCTCGACCCGCGCCTGTTCAGCTACAACAGCAAGCACGGCTGGTGCCCCGACTGCGTGGGCACCGGCGTCAAGCTCAGCAAGGAACAGCGCAAGATCTTCGACGACTCGGTGATGGCCGACGACCAGAAGGGACGCGAGCAGACCTTCGCCGAGCCCGACGCCGAGGACGTGGGCGACGTGGCCTGCCCAACCTGCAAGGGCACGCGGCTCAATGCGACCGCGCGCGCGGTGCTGTTCGGCGGCGGCGCGGTCCATGCGCATGCCGGCACGCCGGGCTGGGGCGAGGGCGGCATCGGCATCACCGAGCTCGCGCGCATGAGCGTGACCGACATCCGTACCTGGTTCGAGAACCTCTCGCTCTCGGGCCGCGAGGCCGAGATCGCGCGCGACCTGGTGCCCGAGATCAAGAGCCGGCTCGAATTCCTCGAGGAAGTGGGCCTGGGCTATCTCACGCTCGACCGCGGCGCGCCCACGCTGTCCGGCGGCGAGGCGCAGCGCATCCGGCTCGCGGCGCAGCTCGGCAGCAACCTGCAGGGCGTGTGCTACGTGCTCGACGAGCCGACCATCGGCCTGCATGCGCGCGACAACCGCATCCTGCTCGACGCGCTGCACAAGCTCGGCGACAAGGGCAACACGCTGGTGGTGGTGGAGCACGACGAGGACACGATCCGCCGCGCCGACCACATCATCGACATCGGCCCGAGCGCCGGCAAGCGCGGCGGCCGCCTGGTGGCGCAGGGCGCGGTGGCCGACATCGAGCAGGCCGCCGAGTCGCAGACCGGCCGCTACCTGCGCGACGCGATCAAGCATCCGCTGCAGGCGCGCCGGCTCATTCCCTCGCCCGACCCGAAGGCGCCCGACAACGGCCAGTGGCTCACGGTGCGCGGCGCCGACATGCACAACCTGCAGGACGTGACGGTCACCGTGCCGCTGCAGCGGCTGGTGGTGGTCACCGGCGTGAGCGGCTCGGGCAAGTCCACGCTCGCGCGCGACGTGCTGCTGGCCAACGTGCAGGCGGTGGTGCAGCAGCGCAGCACCAAGGCCGGCCGCGACGCCGATGCCGCGGGCAAGCGCCCGGCCTGGGCCGGCTGCAAGGGCGTCGAGGGCTACCAGAGCGTGGACCGCGTGCTCGAGGTCGACCAGACCCCGATCGGCAAGACGCCGCGCAGCTGCCCCGCGACCTACATCGGCTTCTGGGACACCATCCGCAAGCTGTTCGCCGACACGCTCGAGGCCAAGGCGCGCGGCTACGGCCCGGCGCGCTTCAGCTTCAACACCGGCGAAGGCCGCTGCCCGGCCTGCGACGGCGCGGGCGTGCGCACCATCGAGATGAGCTTCCTGCCCGACGTGAAGGTGCCCTGCGAGGTCTGCCACGGCGCGCGCTTCAACCCCGAGACGCTGGCCGTGAGCTGGCGCGGCAAGAGCATCGGCGACGTGCTGCAGATGGAGGTGGACGAGGCGGTCGAGTTCTTCGCGAGCATGCCGAACATCAGCCATCCGCTGCAGCTGCTCAAGGACGTGGGACTCGGCTACCTGACGCTGGGCCAGCCTTCGCCCACGCTGTCGGGCGGCGAGGCGCAGCGCATCAAGCTGGTGACCGAGCTCAGCAAGGTGCGCGACGACATCACGCGCCGCGGCCAGAAGGCGCCGCACACGCTCTACGTGCTCGACGAGCCGACCGTGGGCCTGCACATGGCCGACGTCGAGAAGCTGATCCACGTGCTGCACCGGCTGGTGAACGGCGGCCACAGCGTGGTGGTGATCGAGCACGACCTCGACCTGATCGCCGAGGCCGACTGGATCGTCGACCTCGGGCCCGAGGGCGGCAACGGCGGCGGCCGCGTGGTGGCGGCGGCGGCGCCCGAGGAGGTGGTGCGGCTGGGCACGCACACGGGCGTGGCGCTGGCACCGGTGCTGGCGCGCTGAGGCCTTCTTCGCCCGGCACCAACGCCGGACGGTAGCCCCGAACCGTCGGGCGCGGGGGCTTGCCCCTGCGCTCGACGCGGTCGGGGTCTGGGGCCTCGCCGCGGCCGCGCGCGCGGCGCAGAATGGCTTCGAACCCTTGGCGCAGGCGCTCATCCTGGACCCGCCATGGTGGAACGGATCGGGTGCGGCGCCGGCCGGGGCTCGCAAGGAGTCCTGCCATGACCCGCTTCATCGATGTCCACAGCCTCGTGCGCCTGGTCGACGACACCGGCGTGCCGCAGTTCCTGGGTGCCCTGGCCGATGCGCTGCGCGACGACTTCCTGCGCTGGCGCGAGTTCGACAAGAAGGCCCGCGTGGCGAGCCATTCGCACCTCGGCGTGATCGAGCTGATGCCGGTGGCCGACGACGGCGCCTATGCCTTCAAGTACGTCAACGGCCATCCGCACAACACCGCGGTGGGGCTGCCCACCGTCATGGCCTTCGGCGTGCTCGCCGAGGTCGACACCGGCTACCCGGTGCTGCTGTCCGAACTCACCCTCACCACCGCGCTGCGCACCGCCGCCACCTCCGCCATGGCGGCGCGCGCGCTCGCGCGGCCCGGCTCGCGCAGCCTCGCGCTGATCGGCAACGGCTCGCAGAGCGAGTTCCAGGCGCTGGCCTTCCATGCGCTGCTGGGCATCGAGGAGGTGCGCGTGTTCGACATCGACCCGCATGCCACCGACAAGCTGGTGCGCCATCTCTCTGCCTGTTCGCCGATGGAGATCGTGCGCGCGCATTCGGTGGCCGAGGCGGTGCGCGGCGCCGACATCGTGACCACCGTCACCGCCTACCAGGGCCATGCGACGGTGCTCGAGCCCGGGATGATCGAGCCCGGCATGCACATCAACGCGGTGGGCGGCGATTCGCCCGGCAAGACCGAGCTCGACCCCGGCGTGCTGCGCGGCGCGCGCGTGTTCGTGGAGTACGAGCCGCAGACCCGCGTCGAGGGCGAGATCCAGCAGCTGGCGGCCGACTTCCCGGTGCACGAGCTCTGGAAGGTGCTGCTCGGCGAGGTGCCGGGCCGCGAGCGGCCGGACCAGGTCACGGTGTTCGATTCGGTCGGCTTCGCGCTCGAGGACTACACCGCGCTGCGCTACATCCACCAGCTCGCCATCGAGCGCGGCGTGGGCCGGCAGATCGCGCTGGTGCCCGAGCTCGACGATCCCAAGGACCTGTTCGGGCTCACGGCCGCGGGCCGGCGCCGGGCCGTGCTGCGGCGTGCGGCATGATGGGCGGCTGTCCAGCCACGGCGCCCGCCGCCGACCCCGTTCCATGCTCACCATCTACAACGACCGGCACGCACTCCACCAAGGCAAAGTCGAGATGTTCCGCGGCGAGCTCGTGCCGTGCTTCGAGGTGCCGGCGCGCGCCGACCACGTGAAGGCCGAGATCGAGCGCCGCGCGCTCGGCCCGCTGCTCGCACCCGATGCGCTGCCCGACGCACTGCTCGCCAAGGTGCATGCGCCGCGCTACCTCGACTTCATCGCCGGCGCCTGGGACGAATGGGTGGCGCTCGATCCCGCCAATGCCGAACGCGACGCGCTGCCCTCGTACTGGCCCACGCGCGGCATGCGCACCGACGTGCTGCCCGCGAGCTTCCCCGCGCGCCTGGGCCTGTTTGGCTTCGATGCC
>NZ_JBZAYE010000859.1:0-2537 GCF_058244205.1 Variovorax sp. 20P10.2.4 | reverse complement strand
CCCAGCTCATGGAACAGCAACGCGCCGCGGCTGTCCACGTCGTGGCGCCGGTCCCAGGCCGAGAGGATGGCGCAGGCCGCCTGCACTTGCGCATCGCCCTTCGCGCCCGCGCAGGCCGAGAGCACCGCGTCGAGCGTGGTTTCCGCCAGGTAGTTGCGGTTGTCGAACACCATGCCGAGCGCCTCGGCGCTGTCGATGCGGCCATCGCGCAGGCCCTCCTGGATCTGGCGCTGCGACATCAGCGTGCGCAGGCCGGGCGGTGCCTTCGGGCTGCCGAGCAGCAGCGAATAGCCGTCGAGCTGCTGCCCCACCAGCGACAGGCTGTAGCTGTCGTTCGCGTTCTGCACGATGCCGCGCGTGGCGAGCGCCGGAATGCGGCTCGCGGGCGCGAGCTTCGGCCGGCCCTGCGCATCGCGCACGGCGCAGGCACGGCGGCGGCCATCGAGCGCAGCCGGCACCGTCATGTCGTCGGGCGGCGGCACGGTGGCACAGCCGCGCAGCGCCGTATCGTCGATGTCCAGCAGCGGGCCCGACTCGATGTACATCGCGCGGCCCTGGCTGTCGCCCGCGATCAGGTGGGCGGTGATGCCGCGGTTGCTGGCCACCGCCTGCTCGAAGCCCGCGATGTCGCGCGCCTTCGCGACCGCGAGCATCTGGTCCAGCGCGCGCGCGTTCGCAATACTGGGGTCGGTGATCGCATACCAGCCCGCGGCGCGGTCGCCATCGGCCGGCAGCCGGTACAGCGGCCCGAGGTGCGACACGGGCAGCTCGTGCTGCTGCGTGGCCACGCTGCCATCGGCCTGGCGCACACGCAGCGCCACGCGCTTCATGCCGAGGTCGCGGCGCTGGCCGTCGACCGTGTACGAGGGCTTGTCGCCGGCGCGCACGTCGAGCGCGATCAGCAACGGATAGGTCACGGTCGACGGCGCCTCGATGCTCCACGCCAGGTGCTGCGTGAAGCCCGAGAGCGGCAGCGGCAGGCCCAGGAAATCGGCGCCCATCACGTCGATCTCGCCGGGGATGCTCAGGTGCATCTGGTGCATCAGCAGCCAATGGCCCCGCCACAGCGTGTGCGGGTTCGCGACCATGATCGATGCACCGGTGCCCGTGGCCTCGGCGCCGAAGGCCCAGGCATTGCTCGCCATGCGCTGGGCGGGCGGACGGTCTTCGGCGGCCCTGGCGACGGCGGGCGCGCCCAGTTGGTCCCAGGTCGAGGCCGCGGCATAGGGCGCCACGGCCAGCGCCTTCCACAGCGAGTTGACCTGCATCGTGGCACGCACCACGTCGCTGGCGCGCATCTGCGGCGGCGCCGCGCCCTGGCAGGCGGTGGTGGCGGCCTCGGCGCCGAGGTCGCGCAGCCGGCGGTTGAAACCGGCCGCATAGCCCTCGGCGAGGCCGCGCGCATCGGCCGAGAGATCGCGCCATGCGGCCTCAACCTCCTCGTCGGACAGTTGCACGCGGTAGAACAGGTCGCTGTTCAAGTTCGAGGTCTGCAGGAACGCGACCAGCGATGCGCCGTCGGGACCGAAGCGTTCCGACCGCTCGCCGCGCAGCGTGACTACGCGGTCGGCCAGCAGGCACAGATGGTCGCGCGCAACCGCATAGCCGTAGCCATAGCCCAGGCCCGCGTAGTCAGCGGCCTTCACATGCGGCAGGCCGTACTGTGTCCAGCGAACTTCCGCGCTGTACTTGTCCGGCGTTGCAGGAGGATTGCCGCCGACAGGGCCGGGCAGAAAACCGCCTCCGCCGCCGTCACCACCGCAGGCCGCGATCGCGCCTGCCACCACGGCACCGCACGCCAGCGCGCGCAGCAGCGGCGTCTTCACCGCGCGCCTCCGCCGGCGCCGTGGCTCTTGCGCGCGATCACCTGCATCTCGACCCAGGCCTTGGGCACCGCGATGCCGGCCAGCATCGCGGTGCCGGTGGGCTTGGTCGGCAGCACTTCGGACAACGTACGCACCACCGCGCCCAGGTGCTCGGCGCCCGCGATGATCAAGGTGTAGTTGACGATCTGGTCGAGCCGCCCGCCGCAGGCCGCGAGGTAGCGCTCGATGTTGCGCATCATCAGCCGGGTCTGGTCCTCGGCGCTCTCGGCGAGCTGCTGCGTGTCGTAGTCCATGCCGATGGTGCCCGAGACGAAGATCCAGTCGTCGTCGAACAGCGCGCGGCTGTACGGTGCATTGACGAAGGGCAGCGGGAACTCGGCGGTCTGCATGCGGTGTCTCTCTTTCTGGCGATGGAATGAACGAAGGGAAGGAAAAAAATCAGGTGCGGAGCATCTCGCGCACGATGGCGCGCGCATGGATCTCGGTCGCATCGAAGATCGGTGCGCGGCAGCGCAGCCAGGGCCTGGCGTGGCTCAGTTCGGAGCAGCCCAGCACCACGCCCTCGGCGCCCCGTGCAACCAGCGCGTTGCACAAGGTCGAGACCATCAGGCCCTCGTCACGGCCGGCCTCGCCGCGGGCCAGCGGCCCGAAGATCGCGGCATCGAGGGTGCGGCGCTGGGCCGCGTCGGGCAGCACCAGTTTGAAGCCCGC